>JAFGXZ010000181.1 GCA_016936335.1 Fidelibacterota bacterium | reverse complement strand
CGCCTGCTTTTCGTCCGGAATGGCGATATCTATACGATCCGATCCGAATCCCAGCCGGAACCCGTCGCGCTCACCGTGACTCCTCAACCCGAATTAGTACCCCGGATTTCACCATCCGGCCGCTATGTTTCTTTCGTCCGGGACAATACCTTGCGCCTGATCGATATTCGGGAAAGCCGGGAAATACAACTCTCGGAAACGATGGACGCTAACTGGACTGCGCTCAGCCGGTATTGCCGAGATAATCGGTATACACCGTTTTTGTGGACACCCGATGAAACCGCTTTGATTATTCCAGCGTATCAAGGTCATTTTGCCGGTGAACTCTGTTATTTCGACCTGGCCAACCAGGAAACCCGTTTGATCACGGTCGCTGCAGATAAACGCCTGCTGATCCGGGATATCATCTGGATTTCCAGCAAGAACCAACTGGCGCTTGATTACCTGAGTGAAACGCTGCAAACCAGGAACATCGTTATCATTGATCCGCAAACTCAACGGATTGACACTGTTTACAGTCGCAGTGCCGACTTATGGTACAACAATTTCGGTGGTAAACTGTATTGGCTGGAAACCGAACAAAAATTACTCTTCGGTGATATTCAGAATGGCTACCAGCATATTTTCACTATCGGTCTGGATTATAAAACCCCGATATCTATTACCCGGGGCAAATGGAATGTTTTTGATTATACCGTCAATCCGGGCAACGAGCAGCTCTATTTTTCAGCCAATAAAGACAATCACTACGAAAAACATATATACACCATTGATAAAAAATCCGACAAGGTCCTGAACCTTTCGTACCTCCACGGCAGCCACGATTTTGTGTTATCGGCCACTGGAAATTACATTGTGGATATTTTTTCCACTCCTTCCTCTCCGCCACAGCTGTTTCTTACTCGTACCTTCCCCGTCAGTAAGGCACGTTCATTCCTGATCCCCGATGCCCGTATTCCCAACGCAGCGCATCTGAATACGGTTCTGGATAAAAAAATTATCGATTCGGCCGATGGGGCTGAAATTTATTATAAACTCTGGTATCCGGCAGGCCAGCTCAGTTCCGATAAATTTCCCCTAATTGTTTTCCTGAATCAATCCGCCGGGCCGGTGGGCGGTCTGCACGAATGGAAATTATCCAACCTGATCAGCCAGTGGCTCAGCAGCAACGGCTACGTAGTCGCCGATATCGATTTTCCCGGTCTTGAACAACTCCCCACAATAAGTGCCCTGGAAGCCATTGCTCCCTGGCAACAGCAACTGCGGTGTATCAATACAGTGATTGATGAGCTGGCGGAAAACGAATTCATTGATATGACCCGAATCGGTATTACAGGATTCGGATACAACGGCTATCTCAGCATTATGGCATTACTGGCCGAACCCGAACGGTTCAGCAGTTGCGTTGGCATCCCGCTGGAAAATCGCTGGGAACCGGTCTGCGGTCTGCCCGGGCAGATTATCTATGAGCAAATCGGCAGACGACAACTCAGTCCGGATCTGACGACACCGGAAATCATCAGTCAACTGCGGGGTAAATTACTGATCATTCACAGCGAAAATCAAACCCTGCTGCCATTGATAGACAGTCAGAAACTGATCCGCCGGATCGTTGAATATCCGAAACGCATCGACTTCATTCACTACCCCTGGGAGGAGACAATCATTGAATCTGACCAGACTTATGTGGATTTACTGTATAAACTACTGGAGTATTTTGACCGGTTTTTATAAACCGTAAAACCTCAGTTTGGTAAATGACTCTTGGGCGGCTGAAAACCGAACAGTGGTTCCGAACCGGCATCCGGTAACTTTATTTCACCGAATTTATCTTCAAATTTCTTAATATTATCCTGCAAGGTATATAGAAGTGTCTTGGCATGGATCGGAGTCATAATGATCCGGCTTTGCACCACAGCCTTCGGAGCACCGGGCATAATCCGGGCAAAATCAATAACAAACTCAGCGCCGGAATGTGAAATTACCGTAAAATTACTGTAATTGCCTTCGGCTTTGTTTTCCGGTAGTTCAATTTTCAGCTGGTTGACCGGTTTTTGGGAATCCATAAATGTCACCTGCTTTTTTGTGCGACATCTGTCGCATTTAACAATTAATAGTCGTCTGAATCGATATCCAGATCATCGTCCAACTCATCCTCTTCCAGGGCTTCATCATCGAAGATATTCCAGGCTTCATCCTCTATGTCGCCGTCATCCTGAAGGCCTTCCTTAAGCTCGATATCATCTTCAAACTCATCCCAAACCTCTTTCCGTTTTTCGAATTTGGAGGGATCGATGTCGGGCTCGTCATAATCTTCGCGTTCATCCTTGAGAATTTCATCGCCGTAGAGACTCATATCAAAAAAATCGATATCATCGACCACTTCATTATAGACCAGTAGTTCAAGGAAATCGATGTACTTGGGATCACGCAGTTTGGTCTTGCAATTTTTGCAGACTAGGGCTTCCCGCAGATCGGCCTCACTCAGAGGAACACCACACTCGGGACATGCTAAATCTTCCATTGGGACTCCTGTTAATTAGCGGCGGTAAATATAAAGCGACAGAGTGCAAGCGTCAAGAAAAATTTTAGCAAAAATAATCCCCGCCGGATTATCAAATTCCATGTCTATCCTAATAATCCGGAATCCCGGATTAAACCAACCATATACCGATAAGACGATTCGATCGGATCTGCCGCTTTTTTTGATATCTGAATATTGAAAAAATGATCCGAGCACTCCGCCAGAAAACCGATCCTTCGGGGAGCCCGGCTCTTCAGAACTGCCGCGGCAGTATAGGGATGAAACTCGGCATTCAGGTCCAGTGCCACGGCGACCCTGTACTGGCGCAACTGCTGATTGACCGAGTCACTTAACAGAGGCTGTTTCTGCAAATCTTCCGGAACCGCCAGGCCAATGATCTGCGATGTGCTGATATCCTCCAGGAGCCCGCGGTTTGCTTCCGCAATCAGGCAACAGGTTTTCACCTCCCCGGCCTTCAGAATGGGCGCAAACACCCGGTAGGCAATATTCTGGTGCTGTTCCTGAAAGGGAAATGCAAAGAGGATGGTGTCGGCCTTGCCGGATACAGACTGGCTTTCGCCGGCCCGGCGGCAATCGCGCAGAATTTTTTTCAGGACCCGGTTTGTAACAGTCATAAACAGACTTATCCTATTCCTTTTCCGACTCTTTCGGCGTCAGGAATTTATTATACAAATACAATCCCACAATTGTACAAACACCAATCATGGAAAAGATCAGCCAGAGTATCCGCGGCTGATGCAAATTATCAACAAAATGGACATAGAGCTTGGCGCCAACGATAGCGCCGACCGAAGAGCCTATCACGCCATAGAGAAAGATATATCCCATAAAGGTCGCCAGTCGTTCCTTCGGAGCGGTCTGTCCGATATAACTGATGAATTTCGGATGCGCCGTCATTTCACCGATGGAGAAAATCACGATGCCTATCATAAATACCCAGATGCTGGTATTGATGGCCAGAATCGCCATGCCAAGGGTGCCCAGGCCGATGGCAACCATCATCGTGGGCAACGCCTTGGTGTTTTTGACAATCATGGAAATGAATATCTGCAGGATGATAATAGTCAGTGCATTTATGACCGTCACATGCTCAACATCGAAGTGCCACTCATAACCGATTCCCAGGAATCCCAGAAACCGGTTCACGGCACCGTCCAGGCTGCTCGCATCCACATAATCATTGACGTACCAGAGCACCGAATCGAACATTTGGAAATACAGCACCCAGAAACCGGAATAGATACACACCAGCAGCAAAAATTTAAAATAATCGACGAACTTCGCCGGTTCAATGGCATCAATCTTGAACAGGGAAAAAACTGTCAGAAAAATCACCGATGTGACGATCCGGGAAAAGAGCGTCAATCCCGGTAACAGCCAGAGAATCAGCCCTCCTACCAACAACAACATGATTGCAGCCCGGGTCGTGCTGCAGGCTTTGAATAGACCACAGCGGGCCTTGACGTTCATAATAAAAAAACAACTAATCACCAGCAGCGTGATATAAAGCAGAAAGAAAGAACCCTTCGCGAAAAACAGATAAATCGCCAGCAGCGTCACAGCCGCCGTAATCCCGTAAACCAGCCGGGCTTTTTGAAGCGCAGCCTGGGCTTTCATGAACAACAATACCAGCGGGCTGTAAATGATCTCGAACGCATTGGCAATCGTCTGCAGCACATCCGTCTGATCTTCTTTTTTCTTGATGTGCATCGGCGGTTCTTTATAAAGAAACAGCGTCGGGATCAGCATAATGCCGGTTCCGATTGCTGAAGCAATAATCACCCAGCGCCAGCTGGGATCGGCGGATTTCAGGAAAGGCACCAGGAACATGGGAAAGAGGAACGCCCCCAGGTTAATGCTCCAGTAAAATATCCCGAATCCCAACGTGGAATTGGATTTATCCGTCACACGGGCAATGGTCCCGGAAATAATCGGCTTGAAAGTTCCCGCACCCAGCGCCATGATGCAGAGCGCCAGGAATACCGCGGCATAACTGGTCATCTGGCTGGTAATAAAATACCCGATGCCCAGCAGCGTAAAGGCCACGGTCAGCGCCCGGCGATACCCAAACCGGTCCGCCAGGGCACCGGAAATGATTGGCAGAAAATATAAAATCGGCTGAATCGTTCCCTTGATCAGGCCAACACTTTCCTTGGCAAAACCGAGCTTCTCCGTCATATAAATCGACAGGATGCTCATCATACCGTAATAGGAGCCCCGTTCAAAAAATTCCATTGTTACGGCCAGCCAGTAAGTGGCGGGAAATGACCGGAACACCCCTTTTTTCTGTTCACTCATTTGTATAATCCTTTTTGTATTAGCAACGGAAGGAAAAATAAGATTTTCCCGCTAAAATCCAAATGGTTTATTCGTGAATCGTAATTCGTAAATCGTCTAATACTAAACTGTCGGTTTGAGAGCACTCACCCTTCGGCATCATGACGAATAAATATAATGAGCGCGGCGATCATTAATAAAGCCAGCATTTTAAACTTTATAATGAAGGTAAGTTACAAGAGAAGCATTCTTGTTTTGAGAGATTGCCACGACCGCCAGGAGCCGTCCTCGCAAAGACAGAATGGCCATCGACAGCGAATTGTATACCCCGGGTCGTCATCGCGAGAGAGCACAGCAAACGTGGCGATCTGTCAGGCAAGTTCGTTGGTCTAGACAGATTACTTCTCCCGAATACTCGGGATCGTAATGACAGATAAAGTCGTCATCGCGAGAGATCCCGAAAACTCGGGAGAATGTGGCGATCTGGAGAGATTAGTATTGATATTGGAGCAGTGAAACAGGGGCTGTGTGGTCAAGACATAGGTAAGACTTTGAACTTCGAACTTTGAACCAAACTTCTTTTTTGTAAATTACGTAACAGAAAAAACAACAGGACAATATTTATGAAACGCCATAACTACTTTATTCAGAGAGGTATTCTTCTCCTCCTTCTGTTCATCCTTAGTTGCCAGCCGAAATCACCCCACAATCTGATCGAGCTGAATAAAGTCATTCCCGATATTGTCCTTGACATCCGCTATGCGACTGAAAATAACTTTGTCGGCGAAGTCCTCTATCCCAGCGCCCGCTGCTTCCTCGCAAAAGACCCCGCCAAAGCCCTGAAAAACGTCCAGGCCGATCTAAAGCAGCAGGGATTCCGCCTGAAAGTCTATGACGGTTACCGGCCGCTTTCCGTACAGAAACGGATGTGGGAAATCCTG
>JAFGXZ010000180.1 GCA_016936335.1 Fidelibacterota bacterium | reverse complement strand
ATCCATAATGTGGATGTGCTCTCTATAATCCCCATCCAGTCTATGCTCGTCGAACATGCAACTTCCGGTGCATTGGCTACCCTGGCTGTCAGTAAACGGGATACATCCCGCAAACTCCTGTTTGGCGACAATGGTCAGATGGTCGGCTGGAAGAATGAAGAAACCGGTGAAATACGCGGCAAAGTATCCAAAATAAAACACTATCACGATTTGGCATTCAGCGGCATCCATATCATCGATCCGGTGCTGCTGAAAATGTTCCCTTCCGCCGACGTGTTCTCCATTGTCGATCTCTATCTGACCCATTGTGCCAAATATCCCATTCATGCCTTTGAACACGATCCCACTGATTTCCTGGACATCGGCAAGCCGGAACAACTGGCAAAGGCGGAAAAGTTCCTAAATAAATAGCCTTGCAGAGTTTTTTCTCCCCGCAAGGCTACTATGTTTTCTTTTGCTTAATTATTTCAACAGATCAACGGCACAGAGACAGGTCAGCAGCGCAAAATCCACCAACTGCTGAATCTCCACATATTCATTGGCGACATGAAAAGCGTTATCATCACCGGGCCCCCAACCAACCGCCATCACACCTTTCAGGTTCAGGGTTTTGGCATAGGTTCCGCCGCCCTGTCCGATAGGCTCGGGAATAAAGCCAAGAATTTCTTTGGCATTCGCCTGAATCGAATCCACCAATTCGTTTTTCGGGCTAATGGCATGGGGTTCATTCCAGGACATGACCTTGATCTCGAACTTGCCGTCTTTAACCTTGTCGGCACAACCCTGTAATTGAGCGATAACGCCAGCTTTAATCATGCCGGGTACCGAACGAATATCAATGTAGATCATACAGGTTCCGGGCACAATATTCGGGGCGGCACCGCCGTGGATTTCACCCAGGTTCAGTGACGGATGCCCAAGTACCGGATGAACCTCATAATCGAATTTCAGTTTCTCGATCTCATTGACCATCTTGGCCATCATATAGACGGCATTAATGCCGCGTTCCGGTGTAGAACCGTGGGCTTGTTTACCAATCGCTGTAATTTTGAAAACCGTGCGACCTTTTTCAGCAATATCGATGGCTTTCATGTTTTCGCCGATATCAGGAATGATCGAATAGGTCGGTGCAATATGTTTCTCTTCCATCAGAAAACCAATCCCGTAATCAATACCATCGGGATCTTCGGCCTCTTCGTCCGCAAGAGCAGCGATCATGAGTTGCCCATTCAATTCTTTATCGATTCCTGTTTTTTTCAATACTTCAACGGCAGCCATAATAGATGCCAGCGGGCCTTTGTTATCCAACGTACCGCGACCGACCAGCATACCGTCCTTCTCTATAACATCATATGGATCAGTATCCCAGCCTTCGCCGGCAGGTACAATATCCATGTGGGCCGGCATGAGCAGGCGTTTACCATTGGCATCTTTGCCGATTTTACCAATCACGTTGGGACGACCTTCCATCCGGGCAAATTCCTCGTACGGAATACCCATTTTATCCAGTTCCCGCTTGACGATCTCGGCCACCCGCCACTCTTCACCCCGAATTTTCAGGTAAGGATGTTCGGGTAGTTTTTCCGAAACCACATTGACGGTTTTATGCTTACACATTTCGACAGTCAAATCGATCACACGCTGACGAATGTCATCCCCGTGATCTTTAAAATATTGCTTAAGAGCGGCTTTCAGATCCATGTTGACTCCTCTGATATTGTGGTTATTGCATTCATTCTGCCGGTGAAGTTAATAGATACAGACACCGAATTCAATAGGGTTTGTTATTTTTTGCCCAGAGATAATGACTATATCGTTTCTACCTGGCACTTTTATTCATAACGCAGAGATTTCGCCGGATCAGAAATGGCGGCTTTCACAGCATGAAAACTGACCGTAAGCACAGCAATGATCAATGCTATCATCGATGACAGCAGAAAAACCCACCACCCCATTGAAATGCGATAGGCATAATCCTGTAACCAATTTTTCATCAGAAAATAGGCTGCCGGCCAGGCAATTACATTGGCAATAATCACCCATCTGGTAAATTCCCGGATGAGAACAAAGGTTATTCCCGTTATGGACGCACCCAATACTTTACGGATACCAATTTCCTTGATTTTACGCTCAGCCATAAAACTGGCCAATCCAAAAAGTCCTAGACAGGCGATCATGATCGCCAATCCGGCAAAGATTGAAAATACCTGTCCCGTGCGCATTTCGGCTTTATAAAATTCATTAAAATGCTCATCGAGAAAGTAATATTCAAAGCCCTTGCCCGGAGCAAATTTCTTCCAGGTATCTTCAACAAACCCAACAGTTTTATGGACATTGTCGGTTGTTAAACGTACCGTCAGATATTGATGTGCCGCCGGACGATTATAGATAACGACTCCCCGCATCGGTTCTTGTAGCGGTAACAGGTGAAAATCTTTAACAACCCCGATAATTTCCGAAAAGCTACTATTGTCTTCGGTATTACCAATTTGAAATAATCGCTTTCCGCTGCCAACTTCGTAATTCAATACTTTCGCAGCGTGGGCATTGATCAAACAGCTACCGGTATCCGTGGTTCTATCCGTATAAAATAATCGTCCGTCACTGAGTTGGATTTGATATGTATCGATAAAATCCTGATCGGTATATATCACTATCAGGGTGCTGGCCATTTCCGGTGGATTGCCTTCCAGTGAATGACCGCTGATATTATGTGGGTGACCGGGAATTGCCGTCGAAAATGTTGCGTTCATGATTTCCGGATTCTGTTTCAATTCCTGTTTTAAAGCAATGAAATTCTTTTCTATGACATCGGAACGGGGAATAACCAATATTTGATCTCTGGTAAATCCCAGGTTTTTATTCTGGAAATAATTCAACTGCTGCCTGACAACCAGCGTTCCAATAATAAGCGCAATGGATATCGCAAATTGGAGCACCACAAGACCACTACGCAATTTTCCACTGGCACTCGCCCGGACAATTTCTCCTTTTAAAACCTTGACTGGTTGAAATGCCGACAGGTAAAATGCCGGGTATGAACCGGCAAAGAGTCCAACAACAGCTGATAATAACAGGAGCATGGGAAAAACAAACCAATTTTCCATTGAGAAAAACCTGACGGTTAGTTCCTTGCCGGCCAGTTGGTTAAAATATTGCAAGACAAATTTAACCAGAACCATTGCAAACAGAATCGAAATAACAACCATAATGATGGATTCGAAAAGAAATTGGTACATCAGTTGACTGCGATTTGAGCCCATGGTTTTCCGAATTCCAACTTCTCTGGCTCGATTAGCAGATTTCGCCGTGGACAAATTCATAAAATTGATACAGGCAATAATTAAAATAAAAGCGGCAATGACTGAAAATATATAAACGTACTGTATATTGCCAACCGGACCGAGATCATTACCCACACGGGAACGCAGATAGATATTTTTCATCGGTTCCAGATAATACCCATAACTGTTACCGGTTTTTTCAAATTCCTCCATGGAGATTCCTGTCGCCAGAACTATCTGGGGACCAACATATTTTCGAACCAGCTCATTGAATTTATTTGATGTTTCCTGAAAATCGGTTCCCGGTTTTAACCGAATATACGTTTGATAGCTGTTACTGACCCAGATATCACTTCGGCTGTTTTCATCAGACACAAACGATAATAAGAAGTCAAAATTAATATGGCTGTTATGAGGATTATTCTTTACAACACCAGTGATTTTATACTGGGTTCCATCCTCCATTGTCAGGAATTGACCGATTGGATTCTCCTGACCAAAATATTTCCCGGCCATTTTTTCGGTCAATACCAGTGTATGTGGTTCTTTTAAGGCCGTTTTAGCGTCACCTGCCACTAATGGAAAACTCAAAACATCAAAAAAGGTGGAATCTACAAAGAGTACTCCAGGTTCACTGTATTTTTGGTCACCCCGGCTGATCTGAAATGTCTGGGTTTCATTAATACGTGTTGCCTGTATGACTTCCGGTAATTCCTTTGTCAGAGTGAAAGCCATCGGAGCGGGTGACGTAGCAATCTCCAGGTCTTCATTTGCAAAGCGTGCCTTTAGAATAACCCGATAAATTTCATCATAATGCTGATGGAATCGATCAAATCCAAGTTCATCGAAGACGTACAGAAAAATCAACAGACAGCAGCAAATACCTACCGCCAAGCCTGTGATATTGATAAACGTATAGCCTTTATGCTTCGCCAGATTACGGAATGTAATTTTCAGGTAATTTCGGAACATGCCTTGCCTCTCATTTATTTCAAACTCTCAGTAAGACCAATAAATAAAGAGATTGTTGTCAACACCAATTTATTCACACGAATGCAACCGAAAAATATCAGTATTTCCTTCGTCCCTTCTTAAAAATATCAGGACAGCATTTCAACAGACATCTAAATACCTTTACACTTAATCAAATCTTCTGCTATATTTTAAGTAATGGATATAATGGTCAAATAATAAAAGAGTCAGATTATGCTATATAAACTTGAAACAATTTTGATTGGGATACTAATTGTAGTAACCAATTGCTCAATCAACATCAATACCAAGGATTTGAATGTCGTCCCTCTGGAAACGGATATCCCGATGCAGTTTACTGTGCCTGATAATTATCATGACTTCTGGAACGCGATCCAACATTTTGATTTTGATTATATCAATCGTTATAAGGTCACTGATGAACAACTGAATTTTGTATGCGGGCTGGAATTAATGATCACTGGCAATTTTGATGACGCCACAGAATTGTTTTCAACGCTTTTTTTAAGCACTGACGATAGTCTGATGAAGGAAAACATCGCGACTGTTCTTCAGGCATTACTTTCCTATGACTATAAATGGGATAAACTGATAGAATTGGACAGCCAGTTACCTGCCGGGTTGGATGAAGAAAACACCATCGCTTTTGCCCGGGCCTTTAATACAATGCCGCAGGAGCGTATTATTTTTCCCGACAAACCGGTCGCGCTACCGACAAAATTGAGCATCAGCGGTGTTCCAATTATTGAAGTTACTGTTAATGGTAAAAAACAGAAATTCTGGATTGATACAGGAGCGGAGATGTCAGTACTGGCGTCGGACATCGCCCGGAAATGCCGGGTCAGCGAGTTCAGAGGCGAGTTGGTTCAAATGGGTACATCGACCGAGATAGTAATTGATTCCTGGCCAGGTGTAATTGAAGAGTTACAGATCGGTGATATTACGATCGAAAACCACCCGATCATCGTCATTGACGAGAAAAACCTGGAATTCCGTCTTTTTAAAATATTCAAGTTGATCGGCATCGATGGGATACTGGGTTGGAATGCCATTATGAATTTATCCATGGAAATCGATTTTAAAAACGGATTGACGACCATTAAGAAACCTGAAAAGGATTTCAATCCTGAACCAAATTTTCACTTCGTTGGTGTTCCCTTCCTCAGCCTGACCGATACGCTAGGAACACCTTTTCATTTCTTTTTCGATACCGGTGCGAATAAAAGCAGTTTATGTGAGCCGAGTCTGCTGAAAGTCGACACCCTTCACGCCATCCAGAGTAAATCAATCGTCGGTGGCGCCGGCGGAAGCCAGACAATCAAACACATCAAGTTGCCACGACAGGCTTTCGTTTTAGGGCAAAACTGTTTAAATTTCGGTAACATTGATGTTCATGGCGATGGTGAATACTATTTCCTTTTCTTTGACGGTATAATCGGCAGTGATATCGCCAAATCCGGAACACTTATCCTGGATTTTCAGAATGGAAGATGTGAATTGGAATTACCGGATGGTGAATAACTAATCCGGTCTATTTTCTCGAACTGAATTTGTCGATTTTCCGCGAAATGACATCACAAATGCAGCCAGAGCAATCAATCCTTGAACCACCCAGAAAACCACCGCCAGTTTGTATATTGTTCTGACATCATTTGTATTTACCAGGTGGTAATAATTGACGGTAAAGAATGCACAAACAGCTACCCATAAAAACAATATCAACCGGATTTTCATAAGTTTTCTTATCATTATCTGATTTACCAATCCAGTAATCGTCGTTCTCCTGTCAATTTTTGAATATCTGAAATCTCCTGGGAAACTTCGATTGTGCCCCTGTAATCACCATTTTCATCATAAACCGGAAAGTAGCGGATGTGAATAAAGAGTTTTCCAGATTTAATCCAAAATTCCGCAACATTTTTTGTCTTTTCTTTGAAACTTTTGATAATATTGTTCACCACATGCACACTTTTCGGTGGGTGACAATTCTGAACTTCGCGTCCAATAATTCCCGGGCTGCGTGGAAATATACGTTCAGCAGTATCGGAATAATAGCAGACTTTGTTGTTCTCATCAACAAAAGTCACATCAAAGGGTAAATTTTTCAGCATCAAATTGATTTGGTCACGGGTCAGTTCGCCGGAATCTAATTTAATTTTTCCAAGTCCCGATATTTCCGCTTGGTCAATCTCAAGCGCCTCGATTTGTTGCACGGCAGTTTGACCGGCAGCCAGGTTCGCATCCCAAAGATTCGATGGTGTTATCCAGGCATAGCCGATTTCCGTTTCACCCCTTTTAATCTGAGCCCATTCAGTTTTACTCAATTTTCGAAGCGATGTGGGGTAGAGAATTTTTTCTTCCAGAAAAATCAACTTCTTTAACGCCGACGATGCTGTTTTAAATTCTTTAAATAATTTCACCCATTCATTTTCAATGAAATACACATCCATTTGCCTGATATTCTGTCGAATTTCATCGTGTTTGCCCCACATAACTTTGGTAGGTCCCACAAAATTCTGTTTTTCCAGTGCCGGAAAGAGTTGATTTTCTTTCCGTAGAAAATGCTTTTCAATCTCTTTCAATCGGATAAACTGCTGTTCAAATCCCCGAATCAACATTTCGTTTGGACCTTTTCGATTTACCCTTTTTAATAACAGATGGACATTTTTCAGAATTTTCTTCAGCTCTTTATTTTCCTGAATATAACTATGAACCGGATGACCGGGGATTTTCCCGGCTTTGCCAATTTTTTTCAGCGAATCCTCAAATACCGATGCATGAACATCACAAAGTCGCTGAACTTCTTCAACAGGAAAGCCCTCATTTATCAGTGAATTTTCCATATCAGCAATTTCTTCGGCAGAGGTGTTTTTTATTAGTTTATGGAATTCCTTTTTCAGTTTTTCGACCGGAACACCTTGATGCAACTGCTTGATGATATGTTTCAATGATTCCTGTTTTTGAAGAAAATTATTGTCGATCACTTCACTCATGTATCTTTCTCCCGATAATATATTAATGTTAGCAAAAATCAGATTAAATGCAAATGGGAATAAAACT
>JAFGXZ010000179.1 GCA_016936335.1 Fidelibacterota bacterium | reverse complement strand
GGGGCAACCAGAACAACCCCAATATAACTGATTTTATCAAACAATACTTTGACTGACGGATTCAACGACAACAGCCACAGCATGTAGGCAATCTGCCAGAGGGTCACCGATCCCATGAGTACAATAAATGCCGACGAACCTGTCGTTTCACGATGCCGGACGGCATACATCAACACCAGCAGACATACCACAATCGCGGCAACCATCGGAACAAAATAGGGCGTTACAATTACGGACATTAACAGATTCTTAAAATCTTATCGATTAATTTTAATTTATCTTTCACCATTTGCTTATCACTCAATATTTATATTATATACGAAAAATATCCGTTTTTTACAATCAATCAATTGAGATAGGACACAAATATCCTGTTAATTGTTGTCTGTTTTTTCGGATGTTTACAATCTGATACGTTTAATATCCAAATCCGCTGCTACGCCCGCCACGCTCTTCATACTTTAAGTCCCGAAGAGTCGGCGATTTTACATTAATCGTCAGGTTATACTGGCTGGCATAGCTGTATTTGCTGGGGGTCCAGTTAAAACTCAGCTGCCAGCAATGTAAATCCCGTGTAATCTGGAATCTCTGGGAAACCATCGATTTTTGCATCAAATCAAAACTGGCATTCCAGCCAATTTTCCACTTGGAGCTAAGATTTAGTTTAACATTGGCCGTCATAAAAAAAGATTCAGTTTTAATCGCCGGATTTGATTTTGAAAGACTGTAGCGTAAACTGAAATTGGCGTTCCATAATTCATTCCCCTGCGAGCGCTCGAAAAGTCGATCCGGTTGTTCTTCGTCAGTATCAACAGTGCCCAACAAATCATCATTCAGAGTTGTGGTATCCGGCGTATCGCTGACCATCTTCACAATTCCAAACCGGCGTCCGGAAAATGCAAATCCCGTGGAGGCACTGACATTTGTCAGCCGCGGAACCGGAATGCCGTGCCAATCATCATTCCATTCATTTACACGCTTGTTCCGGTACGCATAAAGATCATGGCTGGCACTGATATTCAATGCTAATTTCTTTGACAATTGGGTACGAATCGAGGTGCTGATCGGTGACCAGCGCAGGCTGTCAGCGGCAAAATTATGACTGGTACTGAAATTCATGGTAAACAGATCAAGTTTTTTTTCTTCATCGCCCCGTTTGGTTTTAGCCTGGAAAATATTGCTGAGGCTGAACGTCATGGACCGGGATTCGCCCGATGGTGTACTGCCCAGCAAGGTTTCGCTAAACGGATCATAACGCCGTTCATTTCCGGAAGAATCCACTCCGGTTTCAATATAACCGGGGTTCCAGCCGAAAATTTCTTTGGTGAAATCCGGACGATAGGATACTCCAACCTGAGGGGTCATAATATGGCGGACCGCCTGCAAAGCTCCGATTCGGATCGGAAACATGCCGTAGAGTTTGGTCTGGGCATTAAAGGAAATATTGCCTGTATGGCGCGCTCTAAATTCTGTAACCGGAGCTGTTACTATTTTGTTATTGTCAATGACAAACACACCGCTTGAATCCAATACCGGCATTTCATAGTCCATGACCCAGCCTTCCTGAATACTCAGATTCTGATTTAACGTAATGAATTTCAGCGCCTTCTGTGAGCTGTTCATGGAAATAGTGTGGGTCATTGCACTCTTCGTTATATCCTGTTTCTCCCATTGCAACGAATCGCTGATCAAATCCGAAAGATAGGAAATGGTTTGATTGTTTCGTAATTGTGAACTGAGGCTGAAGTAGATATTGTTGTACCATTTCCCGCTGGCGGCACTGGCGCCGGATTTTAGCGGAATAACCGGTTTCGAGCTGCGGCTGAATGAAATGTTGGGTAACAAGCGGCTTATATAGCTGATTTTCTGCCCTGTACTGGTTGGCGCCGTTGCGATCAGATTCTGGGCCTGGAGATTGATCGTCTGGTTCAAAGTCATGGACATGGAATAGGGTCTCCCCGGCCAGGTCTTTGATAGCGTTGCATTGCTGATCAATTGTTGTTTAAGACGATCGTTCTGGTTGTAACTCATGCGCTTATACAAATCGTCACTGCTGACAAAACTGCCGTTCGCACTGAGTCGCATAGTCGGGCTGAGTTTGTGGCTATGCCGGATATTCAGGGTCCATTCCCGCTTTTCATAATCCGACAGAAATTCATTCGTATATCTGCCACTAATGGATCCGTCAAAAATATAACGCAATTTATAACGTGTCGCGTATTTGGTGACAATACCGACCCGGTCATAAAAATCCATTGTCAGTTTCAAATCGTAATAATCACTGGGCGCCCAGAAATAACCAAGGCCCCGAAGATTACCGCCATCCTGACCACTTTCACCATACGTCGGCATCAACCAGCCGGAATGACGACCACCACCCTTATTGGGGAATATACCAAAAGGCAGCGCCAGCAACGGAATATCATGAACATAGAAGATAATTGGGCGGGCAATAATTTTATCCTTGTGGATAAGTTTCATCTTTTTGCTTTGAAAATGATAATGGGGATGATCTTCGATGTCACAGGTTGTGTACACACCATTACTGACATAAAATTCTCTGGTATTTACTTTGCTGATATTTTCGCCGTAATAGTACCCGTCCTCTTCTTTGGTTTTACCCTCGACAATCCGCCCTTTTTTGGTTTTCATGTTGTAAATCATTTCATCACCGGAAAAGGGTTCCCGGCCAGTCTGGTAGAGCGTGGGTAAATCATCGGAAAGTGAATCATAAGGCGCCGGGCCAATTGGATAGGCGTACAGAAGGTTTTCGTTCCATTCAATTTTAATTTTACCGGCGGTCAGTTTCATATCCCCGGATTGTATGGCTGAGTGTTGATATAAATACGTCCGCTTTTCATTCAGATGATAATCGATTTGTTCCGCGAAATAGACGACTGTTGTGTCCATACCGGTATTGGTTTTATCGGGGATATATTTGCCTTCCGAACCGCCAATGACAGTAATTTGATTCATGCGTTTATTTAGAAATTTCATAATAACCGTGTCGCCGCTGGCAATATT
>JAFGXZ010000178.1 GCA_016936335.1 Fidelibacterota bacterium | reverse complement strand
GATAAATAGTTTACTGACGAGGGGGTTGTAATAGCCGTAGAAGATATGTCCGTGGGGCGAGTGATAGATTTTCTGGATTCCGCAGATATGACCTGCAAGCCGACCAAGAATGCCTGCTTTTGATGAATTTGTATGCAGAATATCCGGACGAAATTTTCGGAGAATAGTGATAAGACGGAAAAGAGCAACAACATCCCAGATAGGATGAAGCGAGCGAATCAGAGAATTGACATATTGCAGTAAAAAACGATTATCCTGAGCGTACTGAACCGGATTCCATACGGGTTCTAGCGTTTTGCCGGAAATTAAAAGAACCTTGTATCCGTTTTGACGTAATCCGGCCGCCAGCTGCATGGTGAGTTCTGCCGATCCGCCCCGGTCAAGCCGGGTGATTACAAGCGCAACTCTTTTTGAATTGGTGTCATTTTTAGGCAATTGCGTCAATGACTTTTTTAACTTTGGCGAGAATGTTTGAATTTATCTGAGCGTGAGGAGGAATCAGCAGCAGATGCTCTGCCAGGTATGTTGCATTGGGATACGGATCATTGCCCGCTTCGTTTAGTTCAGGAAATATATGATGCAATGGATGATCATAGAGAGTCGTCGTTTCAAGGCCGGCTTGTTTTAATTGTGCAATGATTAATGACCGTTTCTCCAAATCTTCCACTACGACGGGAAATTGGTTGAATGCTACTTTTGAATTATCAGGAAGTACAGGAATTCTGAAACCTGGCTTACTCCTGAAAATTTCATGCAAGCGAAGACCGTTGTCCACCCTCTTATGATCTAAATATTCAATTCGCTTCCATAAATTTATTCCCAGGGCAGCCTGCATTTTTGTGTATTGAAATGAATCAAAATGCGTATGCAAGGTCGTATATTTAAATTTTGCGACAATCGGATTCAGCAGGGTATAAGTGAATGGTCGTACGGCTAGACTGAGAGCAACAAATTTAATGAACATAATAAATTGCGAATGAGTTGGAAGTGCCGTCAACTCACCGATATATTTATCGAACGAATCCGCCAGGCCTTTTTCCTTCCAGGTAATGATACCACCGGCCAGGGTTGAGACATTTTTACCCCGATTCAGAGAATAAAAACCGAAATCTGCAATAGTGCTGATGTGTCTATTGTTCACTTTTGTTCCCAGTGCCGACGCGCCATCTTCCAGAACAAAAATATCGCTGTCTTCGGCTAATTTGATCAATGATTCGACTTCGCAGGGCAGACCGAACATGTGAATCGGCATTATGGCAAGTGTTTTATCCGACAGTTTTTCTTTTACTTTCTTTACATCAAGGTTAAAGGTCTCCGGATCGATATCCACTAAAACCGGCTTCAAATCCGCTGCTTCGATAGGAAGAAGTAGTGACGGGGCCGTATATGCGGGCAAAATAATTTCCACCTGCTCATTCCGCTTTCGCAGGTCTTTCAGGATTTTGTAAAGGATGAAATTTGCGGTTGTGCCGGAATTTACAAAGGCGATATTTTCGACACTGAAGTAAGATTTTAAGACATCCGCAAATTCACTGAAGACCTTTTTACCGCGAAAGAATCCCAGTTTGGCAAAAAGCAGATCGGAAAACCGATACGGCGTACCGGCAGTAGGCATTAATATTTTCATCGTTTATTTCTCCAGTACGGTGAGGTACCCTTTAGCAAGAAAGATATTTTTGGAACCGAGCGGTGTCAGGCTTAGCTGTTTGACATTCAATTCTTTTACAAGTGGTTCAAATTGTTTCCATTTATAAGCAAATGTTGATAGAGAATTGGTAATCCGATTCATTTTATACATAATAGATATGGCGGAATTGTAAGCATTACGATAATCGAAAATAATATATTTTCCCTTTTTGCACACACGATGTAGTTCTCTAATTAAGGATTCGATTGTCGATATCGGTGCCAAATTCACCAATGTATTTATGCAGAATACAGCATCAAAGGTACTATCGGCAAACGGTAAATGATAGGCATCGCCCTGAATGAAACGATCGGGTTTTTGTTCATTATCCATAAAGACGAGTTTGGCATTTTCCAGCGCTGCAAAATCCATATCAACGCCAAAAGTCGAAAACTGTTCATGGTAATCAGCTGCGGCTTCGAGCAAAAATATTCCGTTCCCGCAACCAACATCAAGTATTTTTCCATGAATATTTTCCAGGATTTTATGGGTTTCGGTTCGGACGATTTTTGAAATTGAGGTTTGAAAAGCCTCGGGGCGAAATGATCTTTCTAGCTTAAGCTCTTTCATAAATAGGGAAGTACTTTTTTACTGATTATTTTCCAGTCGAAATAATGGCGTGCACGTTTCAATCCATAGTCGCCAATCTGTTTTCTGAGTGCAGGATCGGAAATTACTGTTTCAATGGTTGCTATTATCGTATTCATATCGGTTCCATCAATAATATAACCAGATTTATGGTTATCTACTGCATCATAAATTCCGCCGAAATTGCCGGCAATTACCGGTTTAGCACATGCCGATGCTTCCAGAAAAACAATCCCAAATCCTTCATAATCACCTTTTAATTGTTCATTTTCAACGCTTTGGCGATTAAGCAAGATGAAGACATCTGATAGGTTGTAAAAATTTGGTAAATCGGCATCAAGTACATATCCTGCAAATATTACCTGTTCACTAACATCGAGATTGTTTACGAGGTTCCGGAGTGACGCTTCCTCACGACCCTTTCCAACGATAATGTAGCGAATTTCAGGATGCTTGATACGTAACTCAGAGACAGCCCGAATGACATAATCATGTCCTTTACGTTCATCAAGGCGGGCGACTGTCAAGAGGACAAATTTATCATCTAAGTTATATTTTTTTATTAATTCTGGATTTTTTAAAACAGGAAAAAATCGTGATGTGTCAACACCGGGCGTGATGATATCGAATTTATCCTCAGGGATGCCGATGGCTAAGAATTCTTCCATTGTAAAGCGGCTGTTTGGTATGATTTTATCGGCATTTTGGAGAAACGCTTTGATGCTTTTCAGCAGTAACGGTTTGTCACCGAATCGATAGGTTTCGGAACCATAAACATAAACGACGTATGGGATCCGAAAAAGTTTTTTCATTGTCCAGCCGGTAATTCCGGATGAAAG
>JAFGXZ010000177.1 GCA_016936335.1 Fidelibacterota bacterium | reverse complement strand
CCAAACCCTATCACGTTATTAAGACATATCAATCTCCTTACCCGAATCCTGTAATTTTCAATAAAGGAGATTCTGTCATTATTGGCAAGGAATTCCATGACATTCCGGACTGGAAAGATTGGGTATGGTGTAAATACAAAACCGGTTGTCGGGCCTGGATTCCAAAACAGTATCTTGTGATTTCCGGAAACCTGGGAATATTAAATCGAGATTATAACGCCCGGGAGTTGAGTGTCGAACCTGGTGAGATTATCAGTATTTTTGAAATTATAAATGGTTTTGGTATGGCGGAAAAATCCGATGGCGACAAAGGTTGGGTTCCCTTGAATCATCTTGAAATATTAAACGAAAATATACATGAAACCTGATTCACACCCACTTACAATATTTTATTATCTCCCGGTTTCAGGAGGTATCATCCAATCCAATCTGGATTTTAAAAACGCTTACATACCCTTGGTTATTTTTTCGGAAGTTATTACATTAACATAACTAGATTGGAGATTTGATATGGCAAAAGGTAAAGACAAAAGAAGCGCGGAAGAGAAGAAAAAACCGCAAAAAAGCATTAAAGAAAAAAGAAAAGAAAAAAAAGATAAAAACGCAAAAAATATTTGAGTTCCAGCAGGCAGTAAGTCTTTTCATATTTTGAATCTATTGAACGAAGAAAGTCCTGTTTTCTTAGACACAATTTAATTGTAGGTTTTATTGCATTCCGTTTTATAAAATATAATCCGATTAAGAATTCAATAGAGATTGACACCTAGCAAGGTACACATTATGAAAAAACTCGTTTTCATCTTCTTCTTTTCGGTCTTATTTTTTCTGATCGGCTGTGGGAGCAAAAGTGATAACATTGTTCATTCTCCAGACGGTAAAATCACGATCCGGTTCAAACTGATTTCTGGGGTTCCCTGTTATACGGTCCAGTACAAAGCAACAATGATATTGGCAGATTCACGATTGGGATTTCGGTTCAGGGACATAACGCCACTGGAAAATAATTTTCAGGTCGTTGATGTCAAATATAATAGCTTGGATGAAACCTGGACTCAGCCCTGGGGAGAAGTCAAAGACATCCGAAATCACTACAATGAAATGACCATCCAACTGGAAGAGCGACAAGCACCTCACCGTCGGATGAATATCATCTTCCGGGCCTTCAACGATGGCATCGGTTTTCGGTATGAGTTGCCGAAACAAACAGCCTTGGATACTTTCGAAATAACCGACGAATTAACCGAATTCAATTTCACGGAAGATCCGCACTGCTGGTGGATCGGCGCCTACCAGGGCAATCGCTACGAATATCTCTTCCGGGAAACGCGACTCAGTGAAATTGACGCTGTCCACACTCCTTTGACCCTTCAAACCGATGATGGCCTGTATTTATCACTCCATGAAGCCAATCTAAGCGATTATTCCAGCATGGCATTGGCCCGGTATGACAGCACCAACTTAACCTGCGATCTCTACCCCTGGTCTGATGGAACCAAAGTTAAAAGCAAAACGCCGATGCTCACTCCCTGGCGGACACTCCAAATCGCAGAAAAACCCGGCGACCTTATTACATCTTACCTGATTCTGAATTTGAATGAACCCTGTAAAATTGAAGATACGTCCTGGATCACTCCGCAAAAATATGTTGGTATCTGGTGGGAAATGCATCTGAACAAATCAACCTGGGGCTCCGGAGAAAGACATGGAGCGACAACCACAAATACGAAAAAATATATCGACTTCGCTGCCAAACACGGATTCGATGGCGTTCTGGTAGAAGGTTGGAATGTCGATTGGGACGGCGACTGGATTCAAAACGGCAGTATTTTTAACTTTACCAAACCACATCCTGATTATGATATCGAACAGGTTACTCAGTATGCTGCTTCAAAGGGTGTCAGAATTATTGGTCATCATGAAACCGGCGCTGACGTTCTGAACTACGAAAAACAGATGGAAGATGCTTTTGCATACTGTAATAAATACGGCATCAATACAGTAAAAACCGGCTATGTCGGTCACGGGCAGACTGTCAAACGCATTGATGAAAACGGCAGTATTCAAAAAGAATGGCATCATGGTCAATATATGATCCGGCATTACCGGAAAGTGGTTGAAACCGCCGCCAAGTATCACATTATGCTGGACGTTCATGAACCGATCAAGGATACCGGTATCCGGCGAACGTGGCCGAATATGATGACCCGGGAAGGCGCCCGGGGAATGGAATACAACGCCTGGAGTCCCGACGGTGGAAATCCGCTGGATTACATGACCATTTTACCCTTTACCCGCCTGCTGAGCGGCCCCATGGATTTTACACCCGGGATTGTTGATCTGTTTTACGAAGAATACCAGCCTAATAACCGGATCAATGCTACGCTCGCAAAGATGCTGGCCTATTATGTCATTATCTACAGCCCGCTGCATATGGCTGCTGACCTTCCTGAAAATTACGAAAAACAGTTGGAAGCATTTCAATTCATACGTGATGTCCCCGTGGACTGGGAAGAAACCAGGGTTCTGAATGCCGAAATCGGTGAATACCTGACAATTGTCCGCAAAGATCGTAACTCCGATGACTGGTATCTCGGCAGCATTACCAATGAAAAAGAACGAACTTTGAGAGTTAATCTGGATTTTCTTGATCCCGGTAAAAAATACCTCATCGATTTATATGAGGACGGTACTAATGCTTGTTGGGATGAAAATCCGCTTTCAATTAGGATTCGAAAAAAAATTCTCCTTCCAAAGCGGGATTACAGTATATTAAATCTTGCTTCCGGAGGAGGTATGGCTATCCGTTTTACATCTTTGACAGAACAGGAGTGGAAGAATTATCT
>JAFGXZ010000176.1 GCA_016936335.1 Fidelibacterota bacterium | reverse complement strand
CCCATTCCGAGCCAGTAAGGTTTTCCGTTATTGATAAGAACGTTGGAAAAAATCAGCTCACGGGGTGTTGTCAGACAATTGTAAATTAACGGATCATCAACAGGGTTGACGTCAGAAATAATCCCAAATATGCCAGATTCAATATTCACCGCATGGCAACTGCCATCATCCCAGACCTTTAAATAGGCGATATCATCTCCCACAATTGTTTGGTCGGGAATCATGGCAGTACTGGTTTTTCCGCAGGCACTGGGAAAAGCACCGGTGAAATAGGTCGTTCGTGATTTTTCCGGCGGGTGGATTCCCATAATAAACATATGTTCCGTAAGCCAGTCCTCATAATTGGCCTTATTAATGGCAAGACGCAAGGCCAATTTTTTAAGCCCCAGACTGTTCCCGGCATATTGATTATTGATACTGAGAACCCGGTTCTCTTCCAGATCGATGTAAATCCGTCGCAAATGATCATTTTTCGAATGTCCCTGATCATCAAGTTCTCCGGCAGAATGGATAAAATAAAAGAATTCCGGACTTCCGTTTAACGTGATAAATTCATTATAACCCGGCCGGTAGAGAAGGTCTTCGCTATGAGCGACATAAGTGGAATCGGTAATTTGCATTGCCGGAATAGCAAATCGGGAATTTCGGGGTCCCAGGGAAAAAAAACGAACCAGCATCTCTTTTCCCTGCATGATTCCATCCATCAACCCGTAAATCTCCTGCAGCCCCTCCTCCCGTTCAATGGTATTGATATGTTTGCCCAGTTTTTTCCCCGTAGTCAACAGTACTTTGGTATGGTTTTTATCCCGTCCCTGATCTCTGTAGTTATCAAAGTGAACAGTGTGACCTTCAATCGCCAGCGACTGTTCCTCCCCGGTCTTCAATGCGAGTTGCCGAACGTAATCAATATCCTCCGGAGTGTCATCGATGACAGTGATTTTTTCCGGCTTACACAAACGGACTGCCCATTCCAATATATCTGTAATATGCTGATTATTTAATGCAATTACCTTTGCGAATGCCGTGTCATCCAGGAAACGTCGCAGATGATCCGTCATATATTCCTCCTCAGTAAACCCCATAAAATTTGAGACTCATACAAAAATATAGTATATAAAAAATCAAGATAAAACAGGAATCTTTAATAATTTAAGCGATTTATCTATTATTTGAATCGTAGAAGTAGGCAATTTGTTATTATTTAGATACTTATATTACCTAATTACTTAAGGTGTATCTATAGAATATAGGGTTTGGCTGATTTCAATATTTCCCGGGCGTCCCGAAACCGCGGATATATTTTCTCAAGAGCCTGCCAGAAATCCCGGCTGTGGTTCTTTATCCGGATATGCAGGAGTTCATGCAGAATAAGATAATCAATAACATCGTCATCAAATCGCATCAGCTGCAGGTTCAGGTTAATATTATTCCTCGCCGAGCAACTGCCCCAGCGACTTTTTAAATTTTTAATGAATACCCGATTAAATTTGAATCCAAAACGATTGGCAAGCAGGGCGACCCTGTCCGGCATGTATTGCTTGGCCTCTTCCCGAAAGGTTTCAATCACTGCTTTTAAAATGATTTTCTGTACGTTATCATCTTCGGCATTAACCGTCGCCGGGTAGTAAACCGTGATATTTTCAGTAGAAATTTGATAAGAAAAGTATTGCTTATCGTGAATCTGTAGAACTAACTGATGATCACGGGTTCTAAATGAGCTATCAAATCGTGGTTGCCGAATTATTTCAATCCGACGGACATGTTGAAGGGCATTTTTAATCCAATCCAGATGATCATCGACGAATTTATATGCATTTTGAAGAGAGATTCCGAATGGGACCGCGACCCGGATTGAATGGTTGTGTCGGATACTTATATTCAGACGGCGGGCCCGTTTGCTGGCAACAAATTCAACCGTGCCAATATCCCGATAATACCTTGTATGGCTGCTACTCAATTTCCAGGTATTCCGTTTTCTTCCCGAAAATATTGCATTTGGAATCCACTGAAATGACATCACCCTTTTTCAGATTGAATAATTTGAAATGCAATTCCAGTTTTTCAAGATTATCCTGGCCGTTGAAACTCTGCACAACGACCTCTTTTTTATTCACCGATACCCAGACTTTTTCAATATAATGTTTATTGAAATCCTTTACATCATGTATTACCCGAACAGATAAAAGCCTGGTTTCGTTATCGTACTTCAGATTTATCTCTTTGGCTGGATGAGCTAGAGCCAGTGAATTGCACAAAAACAGAACAATAACAATACTCCGAAAAAAATATTTCATATTCATTCCTGTATTTATGAATTTAATATAAAAACCAGCAATCCATGGCAAGTCGCCATGACCGCTGAAATGATACCCAGCAGACGATGATGTTTAAACGACAGTTTAATCACTTTTAATCCCGACAACAGAGTGGTCAAAACCATTAGCCATGTAATGATACCAAACGGTTCGATCAGCTGATGTAATGACATAAATACCTCTCTTTCTTTGATTTATTTCGCCCCAGACGAGCGATATTTAAAATAGTAATACATCGGTAATCCGGTGGCGATCAGGATAAGCGCAGATAGAACACCCCCCAAAGGAAAGGCAATAAAAGTGCCGTAAATCAGATATACCTGTGATACAATGGCCAATATCGTCATTAGAAACCAGGCCGGCGATTTGAATGTTGGTTTATAATCATCACGTTTCCGGAGAAAGAAAATCGCACCGTATACCATCCCGTTCTGCAACAGGTAGGATAGTGTAAAATACCCCAGCAGAGCCTCAATTTCGCCAATAAACATT
>JAFGXZ010000175.1 GCA_016936335.1 Fidelibacterota bacterium | reverse complement strand
GGCCCATCGGGTTGTGGAAAATCCACAACCTTGCGGATGATTGCCGGTCTCGAAGAAGCGACTTCCGGCGAAATATATATCGGTGACAGGCTGGTAAATGATGTTCCACCGAAGGATAGGGATATTGCAATGGTATTTCAAAACTACGCCCTTTATCCGCACATGACGGTTTATGAGAATATGGCCTTCGGTCTCAAACTACGCAAATATCCCAAAAAGGAAATCACGGATCGTGTCAATGAAGCCGCTGATATTTTAGAATTGGGCGAATTACTCGACCGCAAACCCAAACAACTCTCCGGCGGGCAGCGGCAGCGGGTCGCTCTGGGTCGGGCAATTGTTCGAAAACCAAAAGTCTTCCTGTTTGATGAGCCGTTATCAAATCTGGATGCAAAATTGCGGGTACAGATGCGAACTGAAATAAAGAAGTTGCACCAAAAACTGGATACAACAATGGTCTATGTCACTCATGATCAGGTTGAAGCAATGACAATGGGAGAACGGATCGTTGTTATGAAAGATGGAATTATTCATCAAATAGGTCATCCGACGGATATATATCAAAATCCACAGGATCTGTTTGTCGCCGGATTCATTGGTAGCCCGGCTATGAATTTTATTCCCGGTAAGTTGCATATAGGCGCATTCAGGAATGACCGTAATAATATTGTCCTTTCCCTAAATGAATCTGTCAATCAGGCAATTGAAAACAGAGATGTCATCCTGGGAATCCGGCCAGAAAATCTGTATCTGAATAAAATATCCAATACTACTCAACCGGTTCAATTATCTCTTGAGGTCGTCGAGCCGCTGGGGAATGAATCGATTTTATATTTCTCCGGCTTGGATATACAGCTTGTTCTTCGTTCGAATAAGACTCAAATCGATACAAAAATCGGGGCCTCCATCCCCGTCTATTTCGATATGGATAAATCTCATATATTTGATCGAAACACCCAATTGGTAATCGATATTTGAAAGAGGCAAATGATGTCGGTTAAATACAGAGGAGACTTCTTAACCTGAATAATTGTTTAATCGCCAAATATGCCGAGATAACACTAAGGTCGCAAAGATTTAATAATTTAACGTAAGTTTGATCTAATCAACTTACATTCTGTTTGATTGAATTCACGTTTTTTATTTGGCGAACCCATTAATTGAAAGCGCCCGGGATGGGATATCTCGGGCGCTTTGTTTTAAAAGTTACACCCTAGTTACACCCAAACTGCATTAAAACTTGGTAAAATCTAGCAAAATCTGGAATTGGGAAGCATAGACAATTATTGTTACTTCCAGATTTCATTTTTACTTTTGCACTGTCGGATTCTCGTCGATAAAAAGTAAGAAACCCAGCACTCGCTGGGCTTGATTTGTGTGGTGAAAATTGAGTGAGTGCAGCAGGGATCGAACCTGCGACCCACGGCTTAAAAGGCCGTTGCTCTACCGACTGAGCTATGCACCCTTCAAAAAGCCACGAAAGTTAACAGGAAATGACCATCGATCCAATAAAAAAAAGTTGTGTGATCCGGCGATTCCTATTTCATTGCCTGGACAATTCGCTCAGTTTCCATTGCGATGACCAGTTCTTCGTTTGTCGGAATGATCATAATTTTCACCGGTGAGTCATCGGTACTGATGATAACTTCACTACTGCGGGTTCCGTCATTCTTTTTATCGTCAAGTTTTATTCCCAGAGCGTCCATATTACTGACGGCCATGCGGCGAACGATGTCGGAGTTTTCACCCAATCCTCCGGTGAAGACAATGACATCGGCGCTATTCATAACGCCGAAATAGGCTGCAATATATTTTTTAAGACGATAGCATAGCACTTTCAAGGACAGCATGGCCTGATAATGGCCGGCCAAAGCTTCATCTTCCACCTCCCGCAGATCGCTGCTGAGACCGGAAATTCCCTGGACGCCACACTGTTTGTTCAGAAAGGAATTCATCTGTTCCAGATTAAAATTCTCTTTACACGCGATAGTATAAATGACACCGGGATCAATGTCGCCGCAACGGGTTCCCATTAGAAGACCTTCCAGAGGTGTAAAACCCATCGATGTATCAATTGAGACGCCACCTTTAACCGCAGCAATGCTGCTGCCGTTACCCAGATGGCAGGTAATTATATTTAACTCACCGATATCCTTGCCAAGTAATTCCGCAGCTCTGTGGGAAACATAATAGTGGGACGAGCCATGAAACCCATAGCGGCGGATCCCGTATTTTTTATAATAGGTGTAGGGAATTCCGTATATGTACGCATAATCAGGCATGTTCACATGAAAAGTGGTGTCGAAAACTCCTACATTGGGAATGTCCGGTAATTTATCTATGCTAGCTTCGATGCCTTTAATGTTTGGCGGGTTGTGAAGGGGGGCGTACTCAATGCATTCATAGAGTTTGTCCCGGACCTCGTCATTGATCAAAACGGAGTGTTTGAATTTATCACCGGCGTGAACCAGACGGTGACCAACAGCGTTGATTTCATTTAAAGATGAAATAACACCAAATTTTGGATCCGTTAGAATCTTCAGAATTTGTTCAATGGCCGTCTCGTGGTTGATAATATCTTCGGTAATGTTTGTTTTCAGGCCATCGTAACGTTTATGAACCAGATTCGTACCACTGATACCAATTCGCTCAACCAGCCCTTTACACAACGCCCGCTTGCTATTAGTGTCAATAAACTGATATTTTACCGATGAGCTACCCGAATTGATCGTAAGGATTTTCATTAAAAAGACTCCGAGTTAAAAAATCTGCACTATTTCACGCGATATTTTGTTCGCATTCATTTTTTTATAAACATCCAATTTTACAAAAATTCCGTCAATATTTCAAAGGGAAAATAAAGCCAGCAGCATGATTAAAATTGCTATGTAAATTCAATATAAAGTACCTGTATTTTATTTTAATACAATATTTAGATAATACTCAGGCTTTATTTTTTTGGTGTTTTTCAGGTTTTTCTTAATCTATTTCTTTAAATGGCAGCTGTAAGATTCTTTAATTCAGGGAAATTATAAAAATTACAAAAGTGGCTGATGATACTTTTTTGCTTGATTTTTAGTCGAGCTGCAAATATATTCAAGTCAGTATCATAATGGTTATGACTATATCTGGAAGACACATATGAAACATACGAGACAATTATTGCCGGCAGGATTAATTGCCGTTTTAATGGGCATATCCTTTATTGCTCAAGCGCAGGTGGGAGTTCCGGAAATATTTCCCTTCTCAAAGGAGAACACGGTGCTTATAAAAACCGCCGGTGGCTTTAATTTCGACAATGACGAATATCTTGACATTATCGGCATTGCCGCCCTGGTAGACAAAAAAGGCCAGGTCATTCCGCGGAGCAGTTATCTTGTCCATCTGGAAGAATCCATTGCCAAGGATTTTATTGTACAGTGGAAGTATTCCATTCCGGAAAAGCTGATGGCGGATTTCGTAGATATTACCGTTACCGATATGGACGGTGACGCATTACCGGAAATTGTTGCGGCGCTAAATATTTCCGATATTGGTAATTCCGAACAGTCTGCGTGGCTATACTCCTTTGAATATATTGATGGATTTCCCAATACTCCGACTGCGACTGTTGCCCAGACATCCGCGTTGCTCACGAGACCGCGTCCCATGTTCATTTATACCGGGGACTGGAACAGTGATAATAATCCCGATATCGTTGTTTCTTCCGGTGGTCCAAGCCGTAGTATTATTATCGTATCTGCAAACGGGCAGGTAAGCAGCAATAATTTTGATATCATTTATCAGGCTCATAACCTGCCGACCTTGCTGGGTGTTTTGTCTTTTCGTGCTCTGACGGCGAATTTAAATGATGCTCCGGGAGATGAGTTGGTTGTTTTTGGTGGCGAAGGTGATTTGCAGGTTGAAGTATTCGGACATAATATCAGGGCAGCAATATTAACTCATACCGTTCGGGGAGTTAAGCGCCAGGATGTTGATCTCCAGCGCTTGGTTTCCGCCGATTTGGATGGTGATGGTTTTGATGAATTTGTGGTACCCCGGAAATCCGGTGGCGCGTTGTTGATTACCTGTCAGGGAGAAGAATTATCCGATGTTCAAATTTTATTACCTGATGAACATCTGCTGACGCTTCTGGCTGCCGATTTAAATGCCAACGGGCTGACGGAATTGCTGTACAGTACTTTGGGGAATACATCAATATTTCAGACGGAGTACGATCTCTCGGATATTTTGACCGATCCAAATTCCTTTCGCCTGGTTCGCTATGATAATCCTTTACTGAAAGGATTTGAATATGTTGACATGAATGCGGTTATTTCGGGTTCGGGGAAATATACCGGGTCAATCATTATGCCTTTTATAAGTAAAAACTTTAACAAGCACGGTTTATGCAGATGGCAGTTGGAGGATACCGCACCCTTTATCGAAGACGGTCCAATTGATGAGGTTCTGGGGGAAGTGGATATTGTTCTTGAATCCAAAAAAGCGGCCGCCGACAAAGCAGTTTCCGTGATTGGTGCCGATGAATTAATTAATGAATTAAGTGGCCTGGTTGGAGAAGAGGTTACACTGTCGCCTTTGCCTTCGACGAAAACTGGTATGATCAGTACAAAATCGATTAGTGAAGTGTTTCGCCCGGATATTATGGTTCATCCCGGTGAAAAAGTATCCCGATCAATTACCGTCAAAGATCTGACGCTGGATGATCTGGTGGATCTTAAATTGGATGTGCAGATGCCAGCCGGTATGAAGTTTGATCTGCCGAATAAAATATTTACCTGGTTTCCCGCTGACTCACAGCTGGGACTGCATACAATCAAAGCGGAATTTGCATGGGGCGCTAAGCGGGAAGTCAAAACATTTACGGTTTATGTCAATGATACACCGAAAATAACAACCGTGACTCCCATGCGGGATATTATTCAGATTGGTGAAACATTTAAACTAACGATTGATGTGAGTGATAGTAACGACAATGCGTTTCTGGGATATAAAATGATTAATTATCCCGATGGCGCAATGATTACCGCAAATGGGGTTATGACCTGGAAACCAACCTTTGACCAAAAAGATTGGTACGATTTTCTGATTGAAATATCCGATGGATACGATACTGACCAGATTGCATTTTCATTGTTTGTTAATCATCCGGTCGATATTGAATCTGCTGCGAATCCGTTGACAACGGTAGGGAACAATTATAAATACCGGCCGGTACTCAAGGATAAAAATGACGGATTTTATGTTTATTGGTATGATATCTCTCCACGAATCACAGACTGGAAAAAGTCCGGAATTTATGAGACAAAAATTCTTGATGAACCGGTTCGCAATAATCTGGAGCAGCTGATTGTCCGTTATAAACGGGAATTCATCCCGGAATTTGATCCGGCCCGGGATGTAAAGAAAAAACATCTGATCGATGATGTGTTTTTATATGACGGCAAACTGGTTCTGGTGTTTAATGTTTTGGATAAAAAAATTCCGAATGAGACCGAAGTTGTCCAGACCTTTTTCCAGAATCTCGGTGTAGGTTTGCCGAAATATTCAAAGCCGGAACGCCGGTATTATTATACTTTTACGGCAAAGGAAATGCCCAATGGCATGACAATGAACGAAGAGGGAGTTGTCAGCTGGGTGCCTGAGCAAAACCAGTTTGATTATCATTCTTTGTCCTATACGGTTACCGATGGATTTTTTACGGCAGAAGAACATGCTCAAATTTATGTCAATGCTGTACCGGTCATTGTTTCGACACCCGATACCAATGCCTATGTCAACAGCCTCTGGCAATATGAGATTAAAGTGACTGACCTGAATACCGATAGTAAACTGAGCTATGAACTGACCAATGCACCGGATGGAATGCTGGTCTCTCCGCAAGGCGTGATTTCCTGGACACCCACAGAAATGCAGCTGAATACAAGTAGCTTTGCATTTAAAGTGTCTGATGGCATGGCGACGGATGCACAGAAAAGCAATGTTTTTGTCAACATTAAACCGAAAATTCTTTCGGTTCCGAAGCCTGTTGCGCTGACAAACCTGAAATGGGAATATACCTTTGACGCCGAAGATCCCAATGGTGACCCGCTGGTTATGAAAGCCGTGCGAATCCCAAAGGGAGCAAAATTTGATCCAGTGACCGGTGAGCTGGTCTGGAGCCCTAAGAAAAACCAACGCGGCGTTAATGATATGGTTTTAGAGGTTGTGGATTCCCATGGCTGGAGCACGCTTCAGGAATTTCAGGTGCATGTATTCCACAATCCTGCAACTCAGCGATTGAATTTTCTACGTAATACGATATCTTTATTGGCATTGATTGGAGTGATTTATCTCGTGGCGATGTAAGTGATGATAAATAGCTTAAATTCGAGGCGGCAGTTTACTCAAAATTGCCGCCTTTGTTTTTTCATCGATTGAATAGTGAATATCAACGACCATGATATTCCCAATAGTTTTAGTAGTATCCGGCAGGTTGACAGCATCTTTACGGGTTGTGATAAGATAGTTACACCCATTTTTTTCTGCCTGTCGGACCAGTGCATTTAAATCAGTGATATGGTATTTATAATGGTCCGGGAATGATTTTGTGACGGGTGTGGTATCAGTCAGTTTTTTAATTGTATTGAAGAACTGAACTGGATTCCCAAGGCCACAAAAAGCCAGAATGCGCTTATTTTTGAGGTCAACCGGGGGAATCACTTTTCCTGTTGCCAGATTGCTTATCCGGGTAATCGACATGGGCAAAGTAGAAAGATAAAGGGCTGGATTAATTAGTCTAAAAAAGTCGGTGTCGATCGCCGAGACAGAATCCGTCCGGGAAATCAAGAGCAGATCGGCCCGACATAATCCTTTGATTGATTCACGCAGGCGGCCAGCCGGTAAAATGTGACTGGATTTGGGATTATAGCTGGCGTCCCATAGAACAATATCAACATCACGTTCCAGGCGGCGGTGCTGGAATGCATCATCGGCAATAAGAATATTACAGCCATACAATTCAACGGCAGTATTAGCAGCAGCAACCCGATCTGTATCGGCAATGACGACTGTCTGGTTTGTACCGGATGCAATTAAATAGGGTTCATCGCCGGCAAGTAAGGGAGGTAACAGGATGGAATCCCGGTTTCTGACTAGTTGTTGTCCTTTGCTCTGACGACGATATCCGCGAGTGATGACTCCCGGTGAATAACCGGCTTCGGATAGCCAATTGGCCAATGCTATGACAAAGGGTGTTTTTCCGGTACCACCAGCGGTAATATTTCCGACGGATATGATGGGAACACCACTGGAAATCGATTTCAAAATATTGTGATCGTAGAAAAAATTCCGAACTCCTGTAACCGTCCTGTAAATCCAGGCAAAAGGAAACATGAGAATCTGAAATAGGACTTTTAGTAGGGTCATTTTTTATTGTTTTATAGAAAACCCAGGATGATTTCTGCCACCCGATCTGATGTACCGGGTTTGCCTAATTGTTGATTAACTTCCTTCAGAAATTGGATCATTTGTGCCCGGTATTCGGAATTGGATAATACTTTGTCAGCCTCATGAACAATATTATCAGGATTGGCCTCATGCTGAATAAGTTCGGTGATTCCTTTGCGATTGGCAATTAAATTGGCAAGACTGATATAGGGGACTTTCACCAGTATTTTGCCCAACAGGAAGGAAATTGGTGATAGCCGGTAAATCACGATCAATGGTGTTTGAAACAGAGATGCCTCAAGGGTCGCAGTGCCGGATGACATAATCAGAAGATCGGCATTTTGCATGATCCGATGATTCCGGTTTTTAAGCCAGTGAATCCATTCGCTGCTCTGTTGCTTTTCATAAGCAGTCATGTCCATATCAGGTGCAATTGATATGGCAGCATGCAGCGCGGGATAAAATTTTTTTAGCCGGTGAACTGTTTCCAGCATAATCGGCAAATGCCGCTGGACTTCCTGCCTCCGGCTGCCGGGGAATAAACCGATATAGGGATTTGCGTAATCCGGTCTGGCCTCTTCATCGTCACTGCTAAATTTATGTATTTTTTCGATTTGATCTCTTAACGGATGCCCGACAAAGTGAGCGTTGACTCCGTGTTTTTTTAACCAATTTTCCTCAAAGGGTAAAATACACAGTACTATTTGGGTGAATTTTTTAATTTTTTTCACCCGTGACTGATGCCAGGCCCAGACCTGTGGGCTGATATAATAAATGACCGGGATATTGCGCTTTGTTACGGCCTTGGCGAGACGGAGGTTAAAACCCGGATAATCGATTAAAACGACCAGATCAGGTTTGATCTGGTCGATATGTCGCAATGTTTTTTTCCAGAGTCTATAAATAAACGGCAGATGCCTGAGCACTTCGGCAAAACCCATAAAGGATGTTTCCCGGATATGATAAAGTAATGTCGCCCCGGCTGAAGACATATTGTCGCCACCAATTGCAGAGATATTAATCTCAGGTTGCCTGGTTCGAATTGCGGTGACCAGATTGCCGCCATGAATATCTCCGGAAAGTTCACCGGCCGATATGAAAATATGCTTAGAAGCCATTGGGATTATTGATAAATATTTCTTTAAAAACCAGAAGAAGCGTAAAAACTGTCTGGTTCAACAGTGTGGATTTCTCGGCTTTGAAGACCTTACTCCATTTTTTGGGAGTGTGGTCCGGATCTTTTTGCCACGGAGTCAGGCGTGGCAGCAGGCGGGGAACGTTGTTTGTGTATTCCCGGTATTCGTCGCCAAAAAGTTCAGTCAGTTTTGCCTCTTCCAATGCAATAATAAAGCCATACTGGACGATAAAGTAGACCAAGGCAATTATCATCAGATATGTGACCCAGGGTCCTCCGGACATCAATGCAAAACCAATGTAGATAATCAGATTGCCAAGATACAGCGGATTCCGGACATGGGAAAAGATGCCGGCCGTACATAGTTTTTTAGCACCCACTTTTCGGGTACGGGTGTTTCCTCCGGCGCGGCGGACGCCGGCTAGCCGGATGCTTTCACCAAGGGCTACAACCATCAATCCGGCAATAACTCCTATTTTCGTCAGGTCTGATTGAATAAGCAAGATAAGAACAAACGGTAACGGAGTAATACCCCGGTAACGGAAGAAAAAATTTCGAAGCGTCATATCAGAGTACTTTCTTTAAAGATGATTTAATTTGTTTTTCGATTTGCAGGGCAATTTCAAGGGCCCGTTTTCCGTCTTCGCCGGTGACCGGTGGTGGTGATCCATTTTCAATTGAATATATAAAGGCGCGCAATTCTTCGAGCATGGCATTGGATTCGTTTGTGTGAATTTCCTGGTAGGTAATGACCTTGGCAGTATGGTCATTGATTTTTAATTCGGCAACGGGAATGGCGTTTTCTGGGATTTCATCCGGGTTCTGGGATAAAGAGTAGATACTGGTCTGGTTTTTCAAAAAATCGATGGACAGGTAAGCATTTTTCTGAAAAATCCTGATTTTACGCATTTGTTTGTCTGAAACCCGGCTGGCGGTGACATTGGCAACACATCCGTTTGTGAATTTTATGCGGGCGTTGGCAATGTCGATTGTATCGGTCAGAACCGGTGCACCGGATGCATCAATCTGCTCAATTTCGGCGTCGACCATGGCGAGAATAATATCGATGTCATGAATCATGAGATCGAGAATAACACCCACATCGGTGCCCCGTGGATTGAAGGGACTGATTCGGTGGGATTCAATGAACAACGGTTTAACCGGGAAATCCCCGATACCGGAAAGTGCGGGATTAAATCGTTCGATATGCCCAACCTGCAGAACCAGGTTTTTATGTTTGGCTAACTCAATAATAAAATTGGCTTCGTCAATTGTCTGCATAAAGGGTTTTTCACAGAAAACATGTCGGCCCTTTTCCAAAGCAATTTTAGCAACATTATAGTGGGCAATCGTCGGTACAACGATAGAAATGGCATCGCAGGATTGCAGCAAATCGTCCAGAGAAGTGAAGGGTGTTGCCTTATATTCATTGGCAATGACCGTGCTGCGCCGGGAATCGGAATCAAAAAAACCGACAAGTTTAACATTGTCCAGAGCATTCAGATTTTTAATATGCCAGCGCCCTAAATGCCCGGCTCCGACAACCCCAATTTTGATCATAAATACCTCATATTGCATTGGAATTTAATTCCTGAACCGCAATATTAAAAACATTATCCGTTGAGTGATTCTCTATTTGATAATAAAGCATAAATTTCGTACTTTTCCCCGTTGGAAAATTAATATGAAATTAATCCGATATTTAAAAAAACCGAACAAGGTCATCGCCAATCGCCGAAAGGATGAAAGACGTTTGATGGCGGCATTCATTGGTGTTGTCGGGCTGCTGGCGGCAATTCTGATATATTTTTATCCGAAATCAGCGCCTTCGCGGGGGATTGTACAACTTGAAGGACGTTCTTTCCTCAACAACACCATCAGGACAACATTGGCCAAAAACGGTTTTTCCGAGATCCAGATAGACAGTGATAAAAGCAGTGGTTTGCTTCTGGCATTTTCCATTCCTGCCAATAAATCCACCGATGCGGCTATTGAACTTATCAAACCGTTAGTCCAACAAAACGGTTGTACGATTCGCAGCATCAATCACTTTTCCCAAAACCGTGGTTTTATGTTAATGGTTGATTATTACAATCAATCTATCGGGACGTTGACCTTTTTACAGGGTGATAAAACCAACGATTATCTGGTATTAAAGGGCGAGTTGCGACAAAAACCGAAACTGGCTATTGTGATTGATGATTTTGGGTACAGTAACAGCGATGTGATCAAAAAATATTTTCAAGTAAGCGAGAAATTGACGCTGTCAGTTATTCCCGGTCACCCCTATTCAAGATGGGCGGCATCGGAAGGGAAGAAACACAATAAAGAGATCATTATTCACATGCCCATGGAGCCGGAACGGCCGGAATACGACATGGGTGAAGATCAGTACATGATCCGTCAGGCGATGCGCAGTTTCGAGGTGGAGCGACGGATATCCGATGCAAAAATAAATCTGCCCGAAGCTGTAGGCATGAATAATCATATGGGATCGCTGGCAACCGCCGATGCCGAGCTGATGGGTATGGTCATAAAAAGCCTGAAAGAGAAGGGGCTGTATTTTGTGGATAGTTTTACTTCGCCGCGTAGTGTGGGATACGAAGTGGCCAAAGAGCAGGGATTACCTTCAGCCTGCCGTTCAGTATTTCTTGATAATAACAAGGATAAGAGCGAAATTCAGGCGCAATTTGAAAAAGCAATCGAAGTTGCCAAACGACGGGGTTCTGCAATAGCCATCGGGCATGTGTATCTGGAGACCCTGGAAGTGTTGGAATATTTAATAGCATCGGGAAAATTTTCGGGAATATCACTCTGTTTTGCCTCGGAAATTGTCTCGTGAAAGGATAAAATAAGATGCCTTATTTAGAAGTCAATTTCGATTCGTTTATAGCTCTGGCGAGAATTACCAATGCTCCCGTTTCAAATCCATTGAACCTGATCAGCTATGTGGAAACAGCCGGGGCTGGCGGCATCAGCTTCACTTATGGAGCCGACATTGGCCAGATGAACAACCTGAGTCTGTTACGATCAGTATCGGGCTGCCGGATTAATGTCAGAGTACCGGCCGATATGCAGATCGTGCAAAAAGCACTGTTACTGCGACCGGATATGATTACCATTTGTGATCCGAATAGTGACGACAGTTCTGTTGAAATTCCGTCAAAACTGATTAAAGATCTGGTTGTATCGGTTGTAAATATGGATAATGTCGGTGTGGCGCTACGCCTGAAACCTGATGTAAAGCAGATGAAAGAGGCCTACCAGATTGGTATCGATGAAGTTGAAATCGCCACCAATGAGCTGGCCGAGCATGATAAACACTTGCCCTTTTTGAAATGTCTGGAAACGGTTACCCACGCAATTCACATCGGAAACCGGAACAATTTGCGGGTTTCCGTCGGAGGGGTACTGGACCGTCGGATTATTGGAGCCATTAACGAAGTGATCGATGTGGAATTTATTTCCGTGGGTCGGGCACTCCTGGCGCAGGCCTTTCTGCGGGGATTTGAAACTGCCATTAAAGAATTAATTGAACGAATAAATATAAGTTAAAGGAGAATACAGAAATGATATTGGTTGCGAAACAGTACCGGGGAAATGTGGTTGAGAGTTTCCATATTGGTTATGCCGTTGCAGTAAATGATAAAAGCGAAGTGATATTTTCAGCCGGAGAGACGGAATATCCGGTTTTCATACATTCGGCAGCTGCTCCATTTCAGACAGCGGCGTTGTTGGAGTCCGGAGCCGTCGAAAAATTTAAATTGAATGATGAAGACATTGCAATCTGTTGCAGTAGCCATAATGGTGAATCGTACCAGACAGAAGTGGTGGCAAATATATTGAAGAAAATCGGAATGAGTGTCGATGATTTGTTATGCGGCATTCATCCGCCGTTTGATAAGACCAGTTACGAACAATTGATTTTACAAGGACGCCGGGTAACGGCCCTACACACCAATTGCAGTGGAACCCATGCCGGGATGCTGGCACTTGCCAAAGCTCTGGATGTTGTTGCCGGAAGTTATATTGGGGTTGAACAACCGGTTCAACAGCGTATTTTTGAGAAAATCAAATTCTATTCTGAAAAAGAAAAAATCCCTATGGAAACGGATAACTGTAATTCGCCTACTTTTTTTCTGCCGCTTTTCAATCTGGCGCTGATGTATCGGAAATTGGTGGAAGGCGCCGACGATTACCTGCAGAAGATATTTCATGTCATGAATATGCACCCGAAACATTTAGCGGGTAAAGGCCGGTTTGATACCGATTTGACCACGATCTTACACGGCCGGGGTGTTTCAAAATATGGTTGTGAGGGCGTTCGTGGTATTGGTGTTCGGACGGATGATGGTCATACCGGAATTGCACTGAAGGTTCTCAGCGGGAGCTGGAAAGCCGCGGATTCCATGTCGATTGCAGTCCTGAAACACCTCAAACTGCTGGATGAAGAAACACTGATAAAATTGGAAAAATATGAATCACCGGCGATTCGAAGCCATTCTGAAAAATCCATTGGGCATATTGAAACCGAAATCGTTATTGATGAATCTTGATTTTTTAAAATTTGGTTATTTGGAATAGAGAGCGGGAATGATTCGAACAGTGTTTTTTGATCTTGGAAATGTCATTGTCAGCGTTGACAAAGAATCGGCTATCCGGGAATTGGCCAAATTGCCCGGCTTACCTATCTCATTGATCCGGCAGGTGGCAGAGTCTCAGATTGAAAAGGAGTTTGAACAAGGATTACTGAGTATTGACGAGTATATGGAAATATTGCATCGTGATTTTGGAATTTCCGAAAAAATTACTCTGGAAACCCTGATTGATATTTGGCAAAAGCCTTTTGAATTAATGCCCGAAGTATGCTGTTTGCTTCCAATTCTAAAAACCCAGGTGAGATTGATCCTTTTATCCAACACGAATGATCTGCATATCCGGGCTGTTCGGAAAAAGACATCGATTCTCGAAGAGTTCGATGATCTGGTGCTCTCGTTCGAGGTGAAATCACGGAAGCCGGACGAAGTAATTTACCAGAAAGCCCTGTCCATTGCAAAAAGCCGTCCGGAAGAGTGTTTATTTATCGATGACCTTATTGAAAATGTGGAAGCCGCCCGACACTTGGGCATCCGTTCTCACCAATATAAATCAATTCAGGGATTACACGCTTTTCTGATACAGTCGGGATTACGGCTGAATTAAATTGCATGTTTAGCCCGTATATGATAAGTTGCTTTAATGATGGTTGAACGTAAAGAACCAGAAGATCTCCAGCAGTTGATCCTGCACATTTCAACGGATTTCATCAATCTGTCTCCACGGAAAGTTGATGTAACAATCGATCACGCGCTGGAAACTATCGGTAAATATACCGATTCTGACCGGGCGTATGTTTTTCAGCTGAACCGGACCGATAGTACCATCAGTAACAGTCACGAATGGTGCGCCGATGCCATCGAACCGCAGATTATGAACCTGCAGAAGATTCGCTTAAGTGAGCACCCATGGTTTAAGGAATATCTGCTGGGTCAGGAGCCGGTCCTGATTAATGATGTTCAGAACTTACCCAAATGGGCCAGTCTGGAAAAAACCGAGCTGTTGGCTCAGGAAATTCAATCACTGATCGTAGTTCCGATGATCTACAGTAACAGCCAGATTGGTTTTGTGGGTTTTGACTCGGTTCGCCGGAAACGGGTATGGACTGATAAGGATGTTGAACTGCTGAAAGTCATTGCCGACATTTTTACCAACGCCCTGGTACATCGCTCGGTTGTTACAAAACTTCACGAATCGGAAGAGCAGCATCGTCTTTTAATTGAAAACCTGAATGATGGAATTGTTATCAGCCAGAATGATAAATTTATTTTTTTAAACAAGCAGTTTGCCGGGATGCTAGGCTACACTTATGATGAATTGATAATGGCTGATTACCGCAGTGTTTACACCGATGAGGGTTTGGAAATTCTGCTGGAACGTAGCCGGCGGCGGCAGAGTGGAGAAGTGGTTCCATCACGCTACGAGACAATCTTTAAGAAAAAAGATGGCAGCCGTTTAGACGTCGAAGCAAACGTCCGGATTATTAATTATCATAATGCCCCGGCCACCTTTGCGATCGTCAGCGATATCACCGAACGAAAAAAAGCCGAGATGTATCAGCGCAAACTTGAAGTTGAATTATTAAAGCGACAAAAAGTATCCAGCATGGGGATATTTGCCGGTGGGATGGTTCACAATATCCGAAATACTCTGACGGTTATTATGGGTCGGGCCCAACTGTTGAAGCAGAAGATGCCGGACTTGAAGGAACCGGATATCATTATCAATAATGCCAATAAAATCGTTCAAATGGCGGACAATTTTATTAAAAAGGCCAAGCGGGAACAGATTGAAAAAGCCACTGATATCGACCTGAATGATTTACTGAAAACCGATATTGCATATATGGAATCGAATCAGTATGTGAAAAACAGCGCGGATATCCAATTTGATCTGGACCATAGTATTCCGACCATCAGAGCTCACTACATCGATTTTACGCATGCAATATCGGCAATACTGGAATTTTCAATCGCTGCAATGGAAAAATCTTCTCATCGGGAACTTCGGATTCACACCGAATCGACCGAAAATGCTATAATTCTTACAATATCTCACACCGGCAAACCATTAAGCGATGAAGACAAAGATTCAGTGTTTACGCCGTTTTATTCTCTGAAAAAGTTTGCCGGTAAACGGAACCTCGGCGTTGAACAACTTGCAACCATGCAGCTTTTCAATGCCTATAGTTTGCTGGAGCGATACAAGGTGAGATTCAAAGTTGAAACAGATGCCGACAAATGCACAATTTTTTATCTGACGATACCGGTTTCCCGATGATTTTTTATTTTTTGTTTCCCTGAACGTAACTATAAACCAAGTAAGGATTTGCACGATGGATAGTTATGGATGGATATCAATATTACCACCCCTGTTGGCAATTATCTTAGCCATACGGACGAAACAGGTTTACCCATCCCTTTTTCTCGGTATCTGGCTGGGTTGGACTGCGATCAATCATTGGAATCCGCTGCTCGGGTTGCGTGATACACTGGAAGCCACAGTCAATACGTTCAAGGATTCCGGGAATACCAAAGTCATTATTTTCAGTATGATGGTTGGTGCGCTGATTGTCCTGATGCAGCACTCCGGCGGCGTTAAGGGATTTATCCGCTGGATCAGCGACAAAGGGTTGGTAAATAATCGCCGTAGCGCCGGAATCATGTTGTGGTTGATCGGGATTCTGATATTCATTGAAAGTAATATGATCAACCTGGTTATTGGTTCAATCGGCAGACCTCTGTTTGATAAATTCAAGGTGCCACGGGAAAAGCTGGCCTACCTGGCCCATTCGACCTCAGCGCCGGTTTGTGTGATGATTCCTTTTAATGGTTGGGGTGCAGTGCTGACCGGACTGCTGGTGGCGCAGCAGATTGAGAATCCGTTTTTTACTGTTTTAAAGGCGGTACCGACCAATTTTTATGCTATTTTCACCATCCTGTTGGTTTTGTTTATAACGATAAGCAATAAGGATTTCGGACCGATGGCGAAAGCCGAAAAACGGGCCCGTGAAACCGGCAAGGTAATCCGTGACGGAGCACAATTACTGGTATCGGAAGAGACAATTGCCATGCCCGTTAAAAAGGGTGTTATACCAAGGCCAATCAACATGCTGCTGCCACTGGTTTCAATGGTATTGACAGTTCCGCTGGGACTGCTGATTACCGGTGGTGGAAATATAACCCAGGGCTCAGGCTCGACGGCGGTTTTCTGGGCTGTGATTATGGGGATTGCAGTGGGGGCGGTAATCTATAAAATTCAGGGCATCTTTTCCCTGAAGGAGGTTCTCGATCTGGTCATGAAGGGTATGGGCGGACTAATTCCCATGGGATTGCTAATGGTGTTTGCGTTTACTCTGGGAGCAACCTGTAAAACCATTGGAACGGGACCCTATGTTGCCAACCTGGCATCAGCAACGATTCATCCGGCCCTGATCATTCCAATGGTGTTTCTAATTGCCTGTTTTACTTCCTTCGCGACGGGAACCAGTTGGGGAACCTTTGCGATTATGATCCCTATTGCCGTGCCCCTGGCCCTGAATATGGGTCTGAGTTTGCCGCTGATGGTCAGTGCAGTCATGGGAGGCGGTGTTTTCGGCGATCACTGCTCCCCCATTTCCGATACAACCATGATTGCATCCATGGCCTGCGCCTGTGATCATATTGACCATGTGAATACCCAGCTGCCCTATGCGTTGGCTTCGGCTGGTTTGGCACTGCTGATATACCTGATACTTGGATTTATAGGATAATTGAATGGCCCCAATTGAAGCGATTGTATTTGATTTTGATGGTGTTGTTGTTGACAGTGAGCCGCTCTATGAAGAAGCTGAAAAAGAGCTGTTTGCATCCTATGGAGTTGCTATAAAAACCGAAGATTTGATGGACACCAAAGGCCTTTCCGAGGAAATGTATCTGGGTATTATCCGGGAGCGCTATAAAATAACGGCACCGATGGAAGAGATGAGCATAAGGAGTCAGGCGATTTTAAAGAAACATTTTTTAGCCGATTTAGATTACATTCCCGGGTTCTTGGAGTTTTATAATAAAATTAAATCCCGGCTAAAAACCGGGCTGGCCACATCCAGTTCCCGGAATTTATTAAACTGGATATTTGAAAATACACCGATCCGTAATCATTTCCGCTGGAGTATTACCTCGGATGATGTTCTTCATACAAAACCACATCCGGAACCCTATCGTAAAGTTTGTGAATTGATGGATGTCAAGCCCCAAAATACAATTGTTATCGAAGATTCGGTAAATGGGTTGAAATCAGCCATGACAGCGGGAGCGATGACACTGGGATTTTTCAATGGCTCCTTCCGGAAGGATTTCCCTGACACCAATTACTGGGCGTCGGATTATCAGCAGGTCGAAGCGCTGATTTTAGCTGTTATTGAGCAGAAAAAGGTAAATAATCCTTGCATTTAGTGTTTAAACCAAGGATATTACCGACCGATTGAGCATTATTTTAAGATGTTAATTTTCATAATGAGATTTCTGAAAAAAATTATCCGCGACTCCGCTTTTTACTTCAAATACCATCTCTGGTTGTCTTTTAAATATAAGTATATACCAACAAATAACCGGCCTACTACATCGGTCAGCACCGTATGTATTCCGGTAAAATAACAGAAATGAGCAGATTATGTCGAAAATTAAGAATTGGGTTAATTTACTGAAAATTGATCCTATCCCCGTTTTATTAAAAAAGGCGCCCCTGCCTGTCCGTTATGCCACAGCCTTGCGCTTTACTTCCGGTGACTCCGAATTACTGGATGATCTACGAATGGATTTGTATAAATATAAACCACGTGATTATCTGTTAAGAAGCCAATTGCCGGATGGGCTCTGGGAGTTGGAGAAGAAATATAGAATCGAAGAACGCAACCGTGCGATGTCCTTTTTATACCAGTTAAAAAATATGACAGAACTGCTTGATTATGGTTGTACGAAAGAAATGCCCTCTATCCAAAGGGGAATTATCGCTTTGTTGAAAACCCAAAAACCGGATGGTAAATTTCCACTGCTCCTGCATCATCACGGATATGCACTCTGGCTGCTTGCTCAATATGACCTGATTGGCAATCCCTTTGTGGAAAAGGGATACCGCTGGCTGGCGAAGCGTCAACGGCCCGATGGTGGCTGGCTGTCGCCTTCAATGGTTCCCGATGGTGTGTCTCTGAAAACAAGCAAAAGCGGTATCTGGACGACACTTTTTGCTTTTCAGGCGTTTAGTGTTCATTCCCGGTTGCGTCACTCTGATGTATGTCATAAAGCAGCCGGTTTTGTTCTGGATAATTATCTGGAGCAGAGTCACACTACGCTGTTTCCCGAGGCCGACGCCTGGAGTTTTCTGCATACGGATTACTCAGATAATGGCCTTTTTCGGGGGGGCACCTTGCGGTTTATCGAGGCCCTGGCTCCAATTGCTGAACACCACAATCATCCGAATTTCAGGAAGGCAATAAACTGGATGCTGGATCAGCAATTAAGTTCGGGACTGTTTCCGGGAGTTGTCGGAAAATCCACAGAAGGTGATTTTGCTGTAACTCTTCGCTTTGTGACGGCTCTTAAAGAAATGGACAAAGCAGCAGTCTGAGTGAAACCTTTCCGGCGCTGCCTGTTTTAAAATGAAGAATATTATTTAGTTGTTGTTGAATAGGAGAATATATGGCTGAAGAAATAAAAATTGTCGATGAAATAGAAGAAACGGGATCGGCCCAGGGAGTTCCGGAAATTCTGCCAATCATGGCATTACGGAATACAGTCCTGTTTCCGCAACAGGTGATCCCAATCTATGTGGGACGCGAACGCTCATTAAAACTGATAGAGGATTTACCGGAAGCCAAACGACGGATTGTCGTGGTTGCTCAAAAAGATGGTTCTTTGGAAATGCCGGACAAAGAAGATTTATATGAATGGGGCACAATTGCACAGGTCTTGAAGATTTTTAATATGCCTGATGGCAGCAAAAGTGCCATTGTCCAGGGTATGGAACGGGCTAAAATACAATCCTACATTCAGCAGGAACCCTATTTTAAAGGCGCTGTTTTGAAAGTCCAGGAAATGTATGAACCGAGTCTCGAGATTGATGCACTTGTGGCCAATATACGACAACTGTACGGTAAATTGATAAAAGTCGCACCCTATCTGACCGAAGAACATACGACGATTTTATCCAACATCCAGCATCCCGGTCGCCTGGTGGACAGGGCGATTCATCTTTTAAATGTACCGGTCGGTGAGAAACAGGAAGTGCTTGAACAATTGAATATCAAGAAACGACTTGAGCGGTCGACAATTATCATTAATAAAGAAATACAGCGGATTGAGTTGGGAGAAATGATCCAGTCCGAAGTTCAGGATGAGATTTCCAAAACCCAGCGTGAATATTTTCTGCGGGAGCAGATGAAGACTATTAAAAAAGAGTTGGGTGAAGACGAAAGCACCATGGAAATCAAGGAACTGGAAGAAAAAATCAATAAATCCAGTATGACTGACGAAGCCCGAAAAGTTGCCGAAAAAGAACTGGACCGGCTTCAGAAAATTCCACCGGCATCACCGGAATATACAGTTTCCCGGACCTATCTGGACTGGCTGGTTGAGCTGCCCTGGAATACCTTTACCGATGATAATGTCGACGTCAAAATGGCTAAAAATATTCTGGATGAAGACCATTATGGTCTGGATAAAGTCAAAGACCGGGTGATCGAGTATCTGGCGGTTCGCAAGCTTAAGGAACAAATTGAGAAAGACAGTGCGGTCAAAGGTCCGATTCTCTGTTTTGTAGGACCTCCCGGAGTTGGAAAGACTTCTATGGGAAAATCGATTGCCCGGGCGATGGGACGTAAATTTATCCGAATCTCACTTGGCGGTGTGCGGGATGAAGCCGAAATTCGAGGTCATCGCCGAACCTATATCGGCGCTTTGCCGGGAAGGATTGTTCAGAGTATCCGTAAATCCGGTTCCAGTAATCCGATTTTTATGCTGGACGAGATCGATAAAGTTGGCAATGATTTCCGTGGAGACCCCTCATCGGCACTGCTGGAGGTTCTGGATCCCGAACAGAACAGTACATTCAGCGATCACTACTTGGAAGTGAATTATGACTTGTCCAAAGTCATGTTTATTGCTACTGCGAATATGAATGATACGATTCTGCCGGCCCTGCGTGATCGTATGGAAATGCTGGAATTTTCCGGTTATATTGATGAAGAAAAACTAAATATTGCAAAAACATTTCTCATCCCGAAACAGATCAAGGAACATGGTTTGAGCCAGACCAAAATTGAGTTTGAGGACAAAGGTATTCGTAAAATTATTGCCCATTATACCCGTGAAGCCGGCGTTCGGAATCTGGAACGTGAAATTGCAAATATCTGTCGTAAAGTCGCCCGGGATGTTGCCGGTCGCAAACGGCAGAGAAGTTATATAATTGATGAAAAGGCGGTGGATAACTATCTGGGACCGCAACGTTTTTTTGTGGATATTGCCGAACGGGCAGCGAAGCCGGGGGTTTCAATCGGACTAGCCTGGACAGCGGTTGGTGGAGATATTCTCTTTATTGAAGCAACGGGCATGAAAGGTAAAGGGAATCTGCATCTGACCGGCCAGCTGGGGGATGTTATGAAAGAATCGGCCGAAGCTGCATTGAGTTATATTCGATCTAATGCCAAAGAGCTGAATATTGACGAAAAGATATTCAGTGAAACGGATATTCATGTCCATGTCCCGGCCGGCGCTGTTCAAAAAGACGGTCCTTCTGCCGGAGTGACGATTTTAACAGCAATTTATTCACTGCTGAAACAGAAGAAAGTCAAAGATAAATTGGCCATGACAGGTGAAATTACCCTGCGCGGTACGGTTTTGCCGGTCGGTGGTATCAAGGAAAAAGTGTTAGCAGCTCACCGGGCCGGATTACGACGAATAATATTACCGGATCATAACCGCAAGGATTTAGTAGAAATTCCCAAACAGATCAAGAAAGAAATGAATTTTGAGTTTGTCAAGGAGATGTCCGAGGTTCTTGATTTGGCGGTTTGGAAATAATAAAATAAACACCTTGATATTTAAGATAGTTTCAGTAAATTTCCGGGCTTTTTGAGTGAACGAAGCCGTTCACTGATCTTAACGGGCGCTTAGCTCAGCTGGTTCAGAGCACCTGCCTTACAAGCAGGGGGTCACTGGTTCGAATCCAGTAGCGCCCACATCCCTAACACATTGATAGTCAGTCGGTTACAGTAATATTGCATCCGACTATTTACACCGTTTTAGGCCAAATACGGTTGCCAAATGTTGCCATTTGTTGCCATCCTTCCCCGTCGAGAGGGGTGAGTTGCCCCACTGAGTTGCCCCAGTAAGTTGCCCCACCCCCTTGGGCCGTTTCTCGACGAGTGTTTTACCACAAGTTAATCACAGAAATCAAAAGTTGCCCCATCTGAGGTCTTTTTCTCAGGTTCAAAGTCACTTTCCAGCTGAATATTATCAAATTCTGCATAGATCTGTGTCGTTGTCACTTTCGAATGTCCCAGCAGTTTGGATACCCTGTAGATATCCTTTGTCTCATAATAGGTTTTAACCGCAAAGGTATGACGAAGACAATGGAATGTCCGTTTATCGCCACTGGGTAAATGATACAAATTCGTGTCAACCAGAACCTTCTTGAACATCTTACTGATTGTACTGTCTCTATGTTTTCCCTTTTTACAGGCTTCATATAGATATGCAATATCCGGAGTAATTGGAATTGTACGTTCAGTTCCACCCTTACTGGTATATACGGTGATAACGTTTTTACCAAGAAAGGAGGTGTGTATTTCTCTCAAACGCATTCCGGTTGCATCATGCAGTTTTACCCGATTCAACAGTTCCGGATTATCGGCCTTTTCGATATATTCCAGGATTGCCTTCATTTCTGCATTACTGAAATACCGGGGGCGTCGCTTATCAATACTGACCAGTTCAATTCTGAAAGGTAATTCAGGAATGTGATCGAATTTGACAGCCCAATTCAGGAATGCTTTAATTGATCTGATCCGAATGTTGAGAGTGTTTGGATTCTGGTACTTCTTCTTAAGGGCACGAAGAATTGGCAGGTAATCTGACTTCGATAGTAATCTGATATCTTTCCCGTTCAAGACCTCTTTAAATGCAGCCAAAGACAGTTTGTAAATCGACAAGGTTTTGGCTGAAACCCCGCGCAATGTTTGGTGTTCTTCGTGTTCTGCTATTAAATCATCTATCAGTAGCGGGTCTGTGACAACGACCTGATTGATGGAAATAGTGCCCTGTTTAAATAGCAGTTCCTTTTCATTAATCTGTTTGAGCAATCGTTCTGCCTTCTCTTTGCTCTTGGTATTCAGTGGAATAGGCTTTTCGGTGCGTTGTCCATCAACGGTTATCCGGACTCTTGCATAATAATTACCATTGGTTAAACGTAGTTTTGCCATGATAGCATTTCCTTTCGTAAAGGTTAAACGAGTGATTCGTACAGCTCGCGCTGTTTCTTGTTAGGCTTGACTGATCCAGTGAATCTCCATAGATCCAGCTGTTTTCGGTGAAAATACAGGTTGGATTTACCTGATTCAGATTCCCGTTGTGTGTAGGGGATTTCTCCTTTAGAAGTCAGTCGGTAGATAGTACGAACCGAAATCTTCAGGTATTTCGCTGCTTCCTCAACTTTCATCCAGGGTGATTGTCTCTCCTGTTGCATTGTTGTTACTGTTTGCTCTATGCGTTCCTGACACTCGTTCATCATTTCCAGCATCTCCATGATTCTGTTTGCTTCGTGTTCCATCGATATACCTCAATTTTGAGGTTGTCCGGCTCATAGGCCCTGATTGGATTTCTTCTGTTTTCAATGAGGTCTCTCTGTTTAGCCTCTACTATAGTTATGGCAGAAAATCCGGATGTATTTTGGAATGAGATTATGACTCGATTATATCACCCAATTATCTGCCATAACTATAATAGAAGCCACTGAGCAAAACCCGTTTTGTTGAAAGGATTGTGAATTATGCAGAAGTTGAACTTCTATTTAACTGTAAAACAGTATTTGAAACTGCAGGAAATCTCCCGGAATTCGGGATTGACAATGGCCGAAATCATCCGCCGAGCCATGGATGAGTATTTGGAGAACAAATGAAAGAGTTGATTTTGAAGTTGTTTGGCTGGTATGATACTAAACCCATCATAATAATGCTTAAATCAATGATGATGACCGCGCTTCTATGTGGAGTAGTCCTACTGCTTTTAAAACTGTTGTTGGTCATATTTTAATACCAACCGAGTATAATCAAAGCAAGCGCCCGAGACCTCAGATCCCAGGCGCTTTTCATTTCACCTCCTTCCGTATTATCGTTCAGCCAGTACGCCATCAGTGGTTTTGATCCAATGACCGTTCTGCTTCTCCGATTTCCCGTAGAAATAGTCCAGCATGTCACTGGCCGCCTGTTTCTCCAGATTGCCGGCCAGCAGATTGTTGATTCGCTGCTTCTCAGCCGGGTTGACTTTCGGGTTCTTCAACAGACCCCGGAT
>JAFGXZ010000016.1 GCA_016936335.1 Fidelibacterota bacterium | reverse complement strand
CAAAGTCAGTAATCGTTTCTCATCGTTTACAATACCTTCTTCATTCATCTCTATGACTCGGACAAAATTCCGAATCGGTGCAATATGATGCATAATGTCGTCGGTTGCCAGTGATGAGACCACACCACAGCAATTCCAGCGGGGAATTTCCACCAACTCTATTCCTAACTCTCTGGCGGCTGCAATTGCAGAATCTTCAAAGTGTTTGGCGTTGGATTTCAGGGTACATCCTGGGAAATAGGGTATTTTTATCATAAGGCATTTGCTCCTGTTCAGGATACCAGTTTCCGGTTCGCAGCAATAATTGCGATTGGCGGCAATTCTTTTAATTCATCCTTTGAAATTTTATTTAAATCAATTTTATCGACGGAATGTCTCAACTTAACCAAACGCAGGGCTTCTGCAACTTTTGATACATCCAGTCCCCTTGGACAACGGACCGTACAGGTATTACAGGTCGCACATAGCCACATGGTTTTTGATTCCAGAACGTCTTCCTGCCCAAGTAATGCCATCCGCATCAATTGAGATGGCATCAGATCCATGTCATTGACGAACGGACAACCCCCGGAGCAAGTACCACACTGATCGCAGAGCGTAATGGTTTCTCCACTGATTTCTGATATCAGTTCAAAAAATGCGACACTGGATTCATCTATCTTAATTTTTACAGACATCGGTTAATTCTCCTGATGCTTTGTCTGATTCATTTCTACGGGATCATATTTTGCCAATGTTTCAGCCAATTGATTTACTTTTTCAATAAATGTGGTTAACATTCCCGATGTAAATTCCGAAAAAACAACTCTGTTCTCTTCAATTCCCATTTCCCGAAGCTGAATTCTGGCAGTTTGAATCGTTTCTTCTATTTTTTGTTTACTCCAGGGATAGCGGGAACTCTTTTCCGGGCAATCACCAATCAAGACTCCATCCGCACCTTTCTGAAATGCAAAAATGATCATTTTTGGACTGATCCTGCCGGCACTGGGAATCCGGATGATTCGGACATCGCCCGAGTAAGTCATTTTACGTATTCCCACTGCATCGGCTACCCGATAGGTGCAACTGTCATCCGCAAATATAATAATTCGGCGTTGCCCGTTGCTTTTTCTCTCCAGGGCTCCCGTAACTGCCGCATAAAGTTGGGCATTGGTATATCCGTGTAAATCCAGGGCTTCTTTGGAACAGCTGGATATACAGGCACCACAACCGACACAAAGCGCTTCAACAACCTGAGCCTTTTTTCTTTTATTCAACACAATCGCATTCTTTGGACAAACATTGAGGCATTCGCCGCAACCATCACAGTGGTCTTCATGCACAAATGCCAGAATCGGATCCACTTCAAATTCCTTTTGAGCCAAAGCACCAATAACACGGGAAGCGGCTGCACTGGCTTGAGCAACTGTATCGGGAATATCCTTCGGTCCTTGGGCTGTACCTGCCAGAAATACACCCTCGACTAATGTATCGACTGGTCTGAATTTCGGGTGCGCTTCTTGTAAGAATCCGTCGGAACTCTTCGCAAGTTTAAGCGAGTCAGCAACTTTATCGGAACTTTTACTCAGTTGAAGACCTGTTGAAAGTACGATCAAATCAAATTCCGATTCAATGATTTTCCGGGAAAGTGTATCCTCTCCCCGAATCATTATTTTTTTATTGTCCGGATTTTCCTCAACTTCAGCAACCTTGCCACGAATAAATTTTATTCCCATGCTTTGCGCTTTTTTGTAATACTCTTCGTATCCTTTCCCAAAAGCCCTGATATCGGTGTAAAAAATATAAATATCCGTATTCGGCCGAGCCTGTTTTAGTAACGATGCCAGTTTTATCGCGTACATACAACAGACCCGGGAACAATATTCCCGGCCAGTCTGTTCATCCCGTGAACCAACACACTGAATAAATCCTACCCGATTGCCGACATCTCTCGGTGGTGGTTTTTCAGCAATATGATCTACTATCCGTTCCATTTCCAAACCCGTGACCACATTTTGGTATTTCTCATAGCCAAACACCGGTTTCTCCCGCGGATCAATAATATCAAAACCCGTCGCGACCACAACAGTATCTGTGGTGAAGTGAATATCTTCTGGTTCCTGGGTAAAATCAATAGCATCCTGGGGACAGATATCCGCACACTTTTGACAATTCCCGCCCTGAAAATGTAGACAGGCGTTTTCATCAATCAGATATTTATAGGGAATAGCCAATGCCGCCGGAATGTAAATCGCTTTGCGGTCCATAATGCCCAGTTCCCATTGATTCGGTACGGATATTGGACAGGTTTCAACACATTTTTCACAACCAAGGCACTGGTCCATATCAATGTTTTCTTTTATATAACGAGGCTTACGTTTGGCATGAATATCAAAGTGAAGGCGATGGCCAGATGTATTTTCAACTATTGTATTGGTTAAAAGCCTAATATTCGGATGATCCTGAACCTCTGCCATCTTGGGAGAAATGATACAGGCGGCACAGTCTTCGGTGGGAAAAGTTTTAGTCAATTTCGCCATATTACCGCCGATACTGGGCTCTTTTTCAATCAGGGTAACTTCTTTCCCGGCAGCCGCCAGATCAAGAGATGCCTGAATGCCAGCTACTCCCCCCCCAATCACCAGTACCCGGTTGCCCATGGCAATTT
>JAFGXZ010000174.1 GCA_016936335.1 Fidelibacterota bacterium | reverse complement strand
GTTTTAGAAAATCCTGTCGTGCGAGAGGATCACCGATGCGGTCTGCCAGTGGCAAAATCAGAAAGCCAAGTGCAAAGAGTCCGCCGAGCCAAATAACGGTAGCGATATCATGCAGAGCGCGAATCAGTCCGGGAATGAGAGGATTCATAATAATTCTCCTGGGTAAGGATTTCAACCAAGAATCGGGTAATATTCTCTTGGCAAATAGATTGACATATCGTCAGGATCATTGAGGTGGGGCGGGCAGTTTAATAACCAGCAGACAGAGGGGCTCGGTACCGCTGTTCGTCCAGCCATGCGGGATCATCTGCGGACTTTCGATTGCCATATCCTGCCGGACTGGACGAATCTCGTCTCCGATTTGAATTTGACCTTCACCTGCCAGGACATAAAAGACCACATCCACGGGCGTTTTGTGGAGTTTGAGGGTGGCGCCGGACTGGATTTCCAGCCGGACGATTTCGGCAAATTCCGAGCGGTGAAATTTCTGACCGCGCACGCCGTCACTGTTAAAAAAACTTGCCATTTTTTTCAGATTGATGATCTGCATGGATTACTCCTGAGTTATTGATTTGGTTTTTATTAGGGGAATAAATATGTATTTCATTCTGTATATTTTCTGTGATGGTATGGTAATCAAAAACTGTATTTTATTTTAAAATAGAGCATGTCATTATCATCATATTGCCCGAACCGCCCATCCGACCCGGTGAATAGATTGGCGCCAGCCTGTACCTGAAAACCGTCCGTCAAATCGTAGCTGATTTTTGGGCGGATTAGCGCATCTTTATTATCCAGACCGATGTAAGAAAAGAGTTCCAACTTCAGAGTTTCCCGGAAAAAGGTTCGGCTGAGTAACAGAGTGGCGGTATTTTCAAACTCACTATTTACCAGATGCTCGTCATAATCGGCAATCACCTGCTGTACAAACTGGGAGCTGATGCGTATTTCGCCAATAGTAAAATCCAGCCCTAAAAGATAATGGAGATAATCTTTATCAGTGACGCCGTAGGTCGCGCCGGGAGCTGTGGTTTGAAAGTATTTTCCGGCGTAATAAGCGCTTTCACCCCGTACCACAAAGGGTCCCAATGTAGTGCTGAAGCTGCCGCCGCCAATAGTCAGTCGGTGATGACGGGGTATTACGGTAATAGATGATAGCTGCATCGTTTCGGGGTTAATGGTTTTTTGGATGTGAAGCGTCGGATCATCGTCCCAGGCATAACCGGCCATTATTTCAAAATCCACAAACGATGTTATTGCTGCAAATTTAGTAAAAAGCTCGCTGTTTTTCAGATTAGACTCGATAACTTTTTGAGAATAATCAAATGTCGGTTGAACAGGGAATGTGGGCATACTAAACCAGAGAGAATTTTCATCCGGAATAATCGTAGGAGAAAAAGCTGGAATCCAGACGGCCTCAAAGCTAAGATTACCGATGTAATAATCTGCTTTTAGGGCAGTGACGCTGATCCGGATTTCATTGAAATCGGGTAGTAGAAATTCACTGAGATTTTTGGGTGAAACGATATCGGTAATGAACATTCCGTCAGCTTTGCCCCAGATGATTTGCTGCTGACCCATTCGGATATCCATCTTATCGAAAAGCAGGTCAAGATACAGCTCCCGCAGGCCAATTTCCAATACCGCGCCAGGATACTGATAAACATAAAGGTTGGCGTTAAAGGCAACCTGATTACGGCTGTGCTCAAACTTCAGATTGAACGTATTCTGCAGAATCGAAAATTCATTTTTATCACGCAGCAACATACCGGTGTAATTGCGGGCATAACCGCTCAGATAAACCGATTCAGCAGCGCCAGTGACGACCATGCTCGTGATAACAGCCCAAATCGCTGCCGTTTTAAGCATTTTTTTCATCTTAAAGTCCCCTGCGCATCATTCGTTCGGTAAACTGGGTATCCGAAATTCCCCTATCGATCTGGAGCTTGCTGAGTTTGATGCGGGTCAAGTGGTCTTTTTGAACATTGTGCATTTCGGTATTCAGAACGATCCAGTAACTGGATATATTTTGATATTCCTTAACTGTCAGAATTTTCAGGAGTTCCTCGTCTTCGTCGTAAAATTCCTTCTTCAGACCGATCCATTTGCCCTTGATAATCCAGGTGACGGTGCGGGAATACATGTAGTCTTCATCTACCGGAATGCTTTCGACAACGTAGCACTCCTCGCCGTTGATCATTTCCTCAGCGATGATGCGGTGTGTATCTTCGCCGGGATGACGCTCTCCGAGATCGTCGTAGGTAAAATCCGAGCCCATGAAGTAATCGCTTTTACTGTCACTGGAAATGCGTTTGACTTTCTGAAGCGCCGGAAGGTAAATCCACTGATCATCGTCCTTGGATTCATCATCATAACTCCAGTTCATGAAAGTGGTGTTGCGGACATCGGCGGGAAATTTGAAAAACATGATTTTCTTATCCATGTCACTGTAAGCTTTTAGATATTGCTGGATTTGGCGGGTGCGTTCTTCGCCGCGGGAGTTGATTAGTGTCATTTGTAGCTCTGCCTGCTGATCTTCGGGGGCGGCCCGCCGATAGACATTTTCAATTATCTGTAATGCGCTGGGAGTTCCCTGGGCTAACAGGAGTGTAACAGATAGCAGCATGATGAATAGTAAAGTGATTTTTATTTTCATTTCTATTCCTTTCTGGTTTTGAAATAAAGATTTGATTTGGCTAATAGTAGCAGCATGATCGTCAGAGTACCAAGAAAACTGGTAAACATGTTCAAGGAAACGAGCGCGCCCAATTGCCTATTGGGGGGAAATACCGAGAAGAGGAGAACGAGGAATCCGGCGATGACGACAAGGGCGTTATAAGTTATCGCTCTGCCACTATGCTGCATGGTCAGTCGTATAGTAGTGGTCTTGTCGCTGGTTTCAGCAGCATAGATTCGGTAACGTTCGATGAAATGCACGGCGTAATCAATCCCGATTCCCATGGCAATGCTCGACAGTAAAGCTGTTGTTGTGCTGAGTGGAATGTTCAGTAAACCCATGACACCGAAACTGATCAAAGCTGTCAGAATGATGGGAATTGAACCTATCAGACCAACCCAGACTTTTTTAAACATGACGGATAGCAGGATAATGATAATAAAAAGTGATATCACCAGACTTTTGATTTGACCTTCCAGGATCAGATCCGTGAACACCAGGGCTTTATAACCGGAACCGGCATAGTTCAGTTTCAAATTCAGTGCTTCAAAATCCGGACGATGATTTTCAATCCTGGCAATCACCTCTTTGATAACCTTGGAATTGTCGCTTTTAATCTGGAATGTCAGGTTTGCCTTTGAATATTGATAATCCACAACTTTCCAGAGATTGTCAGGGTCACCGGACATTTCATACAGCAGCAGGTACTGGGCGATCAGCTCCTTTGAATCGGGAATGATATTATAGTCATCGTTATCGGCATGCATGACTTTATTCATGCGTTGCAGATAATCCGCCAATGAGAAGGAATTGCCTACCATACTCAGAATTTCCACATCACTTTGCAAACGACTGATGGCTCTCAGTACGTCCGGCTGCTTCAGCCTGTTTGGTTTGTCGGATTCGATAATCACATTGAGAGTGCTGGTGCCGCCAAAGTGTTCGTTGATGAATTGATCAGTCAGAACAATATCACTATCTTTTTCAAATTTTTCCAGGAAGCTGGAATTGATCCAGATTTGGCCAATGCCGTACAGTGCGACTACAATGATGATTGCAGTCAGTAGGGGTGTTAGAATCTTATAACGGACGATGGTGTCTGCCAATCGAAATGAGACCGGTGATTTTGAGGATTGTTTTAATACCTTCACTGATTTGCGTCGAGGCATGCCAAACACCATAATTCCCGACGGGATTAAAACCAATGAAAAAACCATAGCCAGCATAACACCGAAAGCCGTGAAAATACCAAAATATTTGATCGGATATACTTCTGATGTTAACAGCGATAAAAATCCCACTGCCGTTGTTACGGAAGTCATCATCACTGGTTTCCACATACTTTTCAGCATATTAGTGATGGCTATTTGTTTGTCGTCATTTGGATTTTCCCGTAGATGAAGCTCCAAATGGCTGTAGAGATGGATGCCGTAAGCGACGCCGATGGCGATCAGCATAACCGGAATCATAGTGGAAACTGCATAAATTGGAATGCCAACAGCCGCCATCAGTCCGAAAGTCCAGATTGTACTGAACAGGACGACCAGTAGCGTAAATATGGTATTCCTGACACTGCGCAGAACAATCAACAGAACCAGAGTGATGATAACAATTACAATCGGCACCATTTTTTTCATATCTTGCGGACCGAGGTAAGCCATTGTACCTTCGACAATCGGGGTTCCCGCCACATAGAGTTTTTCCGGTCCTTCGAAGGATTCCACGAGTTTCAGAATATTCCGGTAGAATTGTTGGGAAAAAACATCGTCATCAATACTGGCAACAATGACTGAGACCGTTTCGTCATCCGAAACGATTCGACCGAATACCATTTCATTATGACGAACGTTATTACGCAGATCGGCGAGCTTTTCCGGCGTCCCAGGGCTTCGTTTATAAAAGGATTTGACATCCATTCCTTCTTCGGTTCCGATGATATTATCAACAGTATAGAGGGAGGTCACATCATTCTTGTTGATCTCAGCCATTTTACCCAGTTCACGGGTCAGATTTTTAATTTTATCCAGGGTGGTGGTGTTATAGATACCGGCTGGATTTTCGATTGCAATGATGACGCCGTTCCGAATATTGAAAATATCTTCGGCAAGATTACTGTAAACGAAGGCCGGATGTGTCTGGGGCATATATTTGTCAAGATCCGTTTCCATGCGGGAGTGGAGTTTGATCATCCGAAAAAAGAAAAGGCTAATTATGGTCAGAATCACCAGGTTTAGCACGGGATATTTCAGAAAAGAAAAGGGTTTCGATTTCAAGTTGACCTCATATGTGAATGTTTACTTACAATATAATTAATATGGAATTTTGTGCAGATAATTAACATTTTCAAATTGGGTTATGGATTACTTAGGATTTTTTTTACCGTTTGCCAGTACTGTTCACCAGCCTGTAATAAATTATTGGAATGACCCGAAAGTCGCCAGCGATTGACCGTCAGCCGCATCCCGCCCATGATGAGAATAGCCAGTTGCCTGGCGGGAATATCGGTACGGATTTCACCATTTTCACAGCCGGTTTGTATAATCTGTTCGATCGTATTCAGGTTATTGCTCATAATGCTAAAAACGGTATCGGATAATTGCTTATGATTTTGAAATATCTCTTCGGAAAAAATGACGGCTGAGATGGCCGGATTTTCGACAAATGTCGCCGTCATCCCGTGGATAATTTTATGAAGATTCTCCATTGCGGAGCTATCCTGCACGGCGGGCGAGAAATTTGCATTGGCTCTGGCTTGAAACAAATCCAGGATGCCGTTTAGAATCTCAAGTTTATTTGTGAAATGCCGGTAGATCGCGCCTTCGGTGACGTTAATTTTTTTGGCAAGATTTTTTATCGTCAGGAATTGGATACCGTTTTCGGCGATGATGGCGATAGCGGCTTCAATGATTTCCTGTTGGCGTGGTGAAAAATTCGGCATGTTTGTGAATCTCCAAAGTAAATGTTTACTTACATCCAAGTTAATCTATTTTGTGTGACGATGCAAGGAAATTATTTCAAGGATTTAATGTTGACGCAATACGCTTTTTAAAGATTCGTGTTACAGCTCAACTCTCCGGATTAAACAAATCATTTACTGTCTGTTTAAGACTCAGAGCGGAAATCGTCAACACATTGTTGTCCGAATGTAAAACATTGCTCCTGTGCCTGTTTATCCGGTTTCCATAGAATCCGCAATCCGTCATTTAGCAGGCTAAATCCAGCCTCTTTCAGCAAACCGGAAAGGACTTTGACCGACTCGCCGCTCCAGCCGTAGGAACCGAAAGCGGCGGCTTTTTTCTTTTTGAAATTCAACCCCTTGATCTCCTCCATAATGCCGGCGATGGAGGTTAAAATCCCTTTGCCGATGGTGGGCGAGCCGACCAGAACCGCTTTGGATTTAAACACTTCGGTGATGATATCGTTTTTATCCTTCCCGGCGGTATTGAACTGCTTGACTGTGACTTCCGGATCGGCTGCAGCAATACCTTCTGCGATCTGTTCCGCCATGATGCGGGTAGCATTCCACATGGTATCATAGATAATGCTGATCTGGTTCTCATGATAATCATTTGCCCATTCCATGTATTTTTCGACAATCTGGGCGGGATTTTCACGCCAGATGACGCCGTGACTGGTGCAGATCATATCCAGCGGTAGCTTAAGACTCAGAAACTGCTCGATTTTTTTCGTCACCAGGCGGCTGAAAGGGGTCAGAATATTGGCATAGTATTTAATACATTCGGTAAGGAGCTCCTCCTGATCTACGAGATCGTTGAACAAATGTTCGGAAGCGTAGTGCTGACCGAAGGCGTCATTGCTGAAAAGAATATTGTCGCCAGTCAGATATTCAAACATACTGTCCGGCCAATGCAGCATCGGCGCCTCGACAAAGATCAGCTGCTTGCCATTTCCCAGATCAAGGGTGTCACCGGTTTTGACAACCTTGAAATTCCAATCCTGATGGTGATGACCTTTCAGCGATTCAACACCGTTGGCGGTGCAGATAATGGGTGTGTCCGGGATGAGACGCATCAGCTCAGGCAGTGCACCGCTATGATCAATTTCAGCGTGGTTGGCGATGACATAATCGATTTTCTTCAGATCGATTTCCTGCTGCAAGTTGGCAACGAACTCTTTGGCAAAGGGCGCCCAGACTGTGTCAATCAAGACGGTTTTTTCTTCCTCGATCAGGTACGAATTATAGGATGAACCCTTGTGAGTGGAGTACTCATTGCCGTGGAACTTATTCAGTTCCCAGTCAACTTTGCCGATCCATGCAACATTTGATTTAATGGGTTTGCGCATTTGAAATGTCCCTTTCTTAAAGAGTTTTTACCTATTCATGTGAAATAGCATCGGTTGGACATTGGCTTTCAGCCTCCAGAGCATCTTCTTCCAAATCTTCAGGAACCGTATCAACTATGACAATAGCGATATCGCCATTCATTTCGAAAACATCCGGACAGATTCCCTCACAAACACCACAACCGATACAAAGATCTTTGTCTATGATTGTCTTCATATCTTCCTCCTGTTTTTTTTACGATTTAATCATGGTTAATAACATTTTTACCGGACTGAGGGCGGTCAGGGCATGGGGATCATTCGCCGGCATAATAATGAATTCATTCGTTTTTACAGGGTAGGATTTTCCGGAAATGGTTATCTCCATTTTACCATCCAAAATTTGTACCAGGGCATCGAAAGGCGCCGAATGTTCGCTGAGTCCCTGACCAGTATCAAAGGCGAACAGGGTAACCGTCCCGGTCACTTTCCGGATAATTTCCCGGCTGACGACGGCGTTTTTTTGATTGTCCAGCAGATCTGTTAGTTTGCCTTTTAGAACATTACTCATAGTATTTCTCCTTTTATTGAAATGACGTTGACGTTGATTTTCATAAATTTTCCAGCCTGTTCCAGGGCGCGCCGAATAATGATTTCTGTACCGCCGCAACAGGGGACTTCCATCCGGACAATTGTGATTGATTTAATGGCGTGGGTCGAAAATATCCGCGCCAGTTTCTCGATATATTGTGGAATCGTTTGGTCCAGTTTCGGGCAGAAGGTGATGACGATTTTTCCTTTGACATAGTACTCATGGAAATTGGCAAAGGCGAAAGGGACACAATCTGCGGCAATCAGCAAGTCAGCATTATCGAAGTAGGCCGCATTGGGATTTATTAGTTGTAATTGGATTGGCCATTGTCGTAGATGACTTTGAATATTCACAGGAACAGGGTTTGTGGTACTCATCGTTTCAATTGCCTGAGCAGCGCTGCCGGGGCAGCCACCGGCGCAGGTCTGATCGGTTTCTTTAATTTCTGGAATTGGCAGACCTTTCTCTGTAAGAATATCTTTTGCTTTCTGATAAAGTCCAAACTCGCCATGTTCCAGTAGGTGTTTGAGGTGGGCTTTAATCGTGTTTGGTCCGGCGGCGATAATATTGACCATGACTTTCGCTTCGTTGTAAGGTTCGGCTTCCCGTTCTTCGGTAGTGATGGCATTTTCCGGACAATATCCAATACAGGCGCCCAGTCCATCACAGAAGAGATCGCTGATTAGGCGCGCTTTACCATCGATAATTTGCAGAGCGCCTTCGGGACAATTGGGGATACAGAGACCGCAGCCGTTGCATTTATCTTCGTCGATTCTAATGATTTGTCGTTTCATTTAATTCAGTCCTTGGGTTTGTTAATATACATTGACTATTTCTAATTATAACTTTTATCTGATAATGGTCTTGATTGTGTTCCATAGCGCAATACCTTCGGTTTTCAGGTGAAATGAGAAGTCACTGTGACACCAGCGGTTCACCAAGAGACGCATAGAACCAATAATAATATAAAAGAGCTGATCCTCGTCGGTATTGCTGCGAATGGAACCTTCGGTTTGACCTTGTCGGATGGCCATAATAAGCAATTCCCGATGTCCGCTCATAATCTGCATGATTTTCATTCCCAGAAGCTCGTCATTCAGAAAAATATCCTCGTTGAAAAGGACTTTTGCCAGATCGGGATCGCCGGTAAAAATATCGTAGCGATGGCTAATAAATGCCTCGAGCTTTTGCAAACCGCTTAATTTCGGATAAAAAAACTGATCTTTGATATTGCCGGTAACATCCTCAAAGTAGTCCAATATGGCTATGAGAATGTCTTTTTTGCTATCGAAATGGCGGTAGATTGCCGGTTCTGAAACGCCGATTTTGCCGGCAATATTTTTAATTGTCAGGGTCTGAATGCCATGGTTGGCAATCAGTTTGATTGAGGTACTGATAATTTGTTTCTGGCGTTCTGAAAGTTGCATAAACATCACGTTAGTTAATAATCACTAACATAAATTAATATTCAATTGTTTCGATAGCAAGCAAATATTTAAAAATGATGGGATATCTATTTATTGTTTGTGGAAAATGAATGGTGAGCGGTTTTCCAATTAGGTCGGCGCTCCAGAAAACTGGATCAATGCACTATGGCAGTCCTGACGCCTCGGGACGATCACCTTTACCCGATATTTGGACTCGGGACTAACCGCTCACCATAAAACTTCTGTGGTCAGTTGGGCTTGAATCATTTTTCAAATAAAATTTACATCTAAGAAAAATTTAAAAGTTTGATTTGTTTATGTCCATAAAATTAATTCCTATTAATACGCTGCCGTATGAACTTCTACAGATCTTCCGGAGGGATCAGCTTTATTTTTCCAGGCTTTTTCCCATTCCAGAGCAATGGCAGTACTGCACGCGATGCTGGGTTCCACAAACACAGCCTGGATCGAAGCCGGTTCCGGGAAATGTTCTTCGAAAATCATGCGGTAGAGATACGCTTCTTTACTTTCCGGTGTATTTACGGGAAAGCGATAACTGCGATTCTTAAACATTTCATCACTGACCTTTTCTTTGGCATAATCCTTTAGTCCGTCGATCCAGCCATAGCCAACTCCGTCAGAAAACTGCTCTTTCTGCCGCCAGAGAACACTTTTCGGTAAATAGGGTTTTTCCTTACTATCGAATGCAGAGCGCATCAGGTATTTTTCCATACGGCCTTTGGTTTTATCCACCAATTTGTATTTTGGATCAAGATTCATTGTCAGTTCGAGAAAAGCTTTATCCAGAAAAGGTACCCGGGCTTCGATTCCCCAGGCGGCCATGGATTTATTCGCTCTCAAGCAGTCGTAATGATGCAGTTTCTCGACTTTCCGAACGGTTTCTTTATAAAATTCTACCGGGCTTGGAGCTTTATGAAAATAAAGATAACCACCGAAAACCTCGTCCGCACCTTCACCGGTGAAAACCATTTTAATTCCCATGGCCTTGATTTTACGGGCCATAAGGTACATCGGTGTTGAAGCTCTGACAGTAGTAACGTCAAAGGTTTCGATATGATAAATCACATCGGAAAGTGCATCCAGACCTTCCTGTAAGGTATATTCGAATTCATGATGAACCGTTCCAAGAAATTCAGCGACTTTGCGGGCGTTTTCAAAATCCGGGGCGCCTTCCAGTCCGATGCAGAATGAGTGAATTCTGGGCCACCAGGCGCGGCTTTTTTCATGATCTTCGACCCGCATTTCTGAATGGCGGGTGACAATTGCGGAAACCAGTGATGAGTCCAGACCTCCGGATAATAAAACCCCAAAAGGAACATCGCACATCATACGCTTGACAACGGCTTCTTCAAATGTTTTTTTCAATATTTCGACATCCAGTTCATTTGACGGAACATTTTCTGTATGACGCCATGCCGGATCGTAATACCGCTTCAATTCACCATTTGCATAGATATGCCCAGGGGGAAATGGTTCAAATCGCTGACAGACATCTTTCAGGGCTTTCATTTCTGATGCAAACCAGGTGCTGCCGTCCGGGCCCCAGCCCCAGAACAATGGAACAATGCCGATCGGATCGCGTGCCGCAATAAATTCACCGGTTTTTTCATCGGATAAAACAAATGCGAACACACCATCCAGGTCAGAGACGCAATCAGCCCCCTTTTCTTCATAAAGATGGATAATAATTTCGCAATCGGATTTGGTTGCGAATGTATGTGGTTTTTCCAGATCGATTTGAAGATTTTCATGGTTATAGATTTCACCATTGACGGCCAGTGCAAGGTTAGCTTCTTCATTAAAAAGAGGTTGGGCTCCACCTTCGGGATCGACAATTGCCAGGCGTTCATGGGCCAGTATATTGAACATTTGGATATTTCCATCAGATAAGAAACTCTGAAGATGCAGACCACTCCAGTCCGGGCCACGATGCCGCAACAATTTGGCATGTGATATCAGACGAGGTCGGAGGAATTCCGGACTTTCGGCAGTATTTAAAACAGCAACGATTCCACACATTTTCAACTCCGTATAAAAATGAACATTAAGAAAAACAAACTGATTTTAACATCAGTTTGATGTTATAAATATTTTACCACACATGATTAAAGAAGCACTTGTCTATATTAAAAAAATATGGGATAAAAACAAGCGTTCAATTATTAATTTTAGGGAGAATAACTGGAAATTATTGCGGCCACATTCATCGAAGTATCATTCACTTCAGTGATCACATGGTCTTTCAATATGAAATGTCGTTGAATTTCTCTGGATGGTGAAGTCGCCATTGCTTCTTCCGGACTATATCCAAGATAAACAACATTGATCTGCTGATTTTCAATATTTAGGGAAACCATTGATATTCTGTCACCAAGCAGGATTGCTTCCAGCGCCAGCGGATTATTGGTTTGCCATAGTACCGGAATGAGATAGAAAAATCTCCCGCTACCGCCCATGTTTGCGGTTAAAATGATGGCGGCATCGGATTGGTGATCATTGTTCAGATCACCTAAAATCAGCCAGTCGCTCAGATCCACCCGGATTTTTGATGCAGTTCCCGGAAGAATATCCTTGACAAATGTACCTTTCTTGAGCGCTATCACCTGATCATCAATTCGATAATCCATGTTTGATAACTGCCTGAGAAATGCTCGGTTTGAGAATAACTGATGGGTGCGATTGCATGATACAAAAACTATGAGAGTAGTTAAAACCGACAGAACATTGGAGCAGAATGACTTCACATAGGTAATATATTGATGAATAAATCGATCACTTTTGTTTTCTGTCACATAGCCGGGATTAGCTTTTGGAATGTTTGTTTTTCATCACATTTTTAACCATTTTTCCGAAATTTTTATCCCGCTGCCGTTTTTCGAGATAAGACATCTCATAATAGGCTGCTTCTTTTTTCATTTTGATATAGTTTCGATATCTGTCCAGTGATATTAATTCCTCTTTTAATGCTTTTAAGACGGCGCAACCTTTCTCATGTTCGTGGGTGCAATCACTAAATTTACACTGACGGGCAACTTCCTCAATTTCACTGAAGGTTTCACTTAATCCAGTGCCAATCTCAAAATTTCCCAGTTCCCGCATTCCCGGAGTGTCAATAATCAACGCTCCATTTTCAAGTAATAACATCTGTCTTCCGGAAGTTGTATGCCTTCCGCGGCTGTCGGATTCACGCACCGATTGAGTCTTGATAATATCTTTTCCAATCAGGGAATTGAGTAGTGTACTTTTGCCCACTCCTGATGAACCCAGCAGACAATAGGTTTTCCCAGAATCCAGTATTCCGGTAATGTCACTCAATCCGTTATAATTGACATTGCTGAAGGGAATGATGTTTTTCTGACCGGTCCGCTGCCTGATTTCTAATAATTTCTCATCGATTTCAACAGTTGATACCAAGTCAAGTTTACTTAACAGTATCAGCGGTTCAATTTCGGCTTCGTTGATCATGACGAGGTACCGTTCGAGCCGTGGAAGATTGTAATTATGATCCAGAGATTGCATTATCAGGGCGACATCGATATTGGCTGCGATCAGTTGGAAGTCAACATTTTTTCCCGGTGTTTTTC
>JAFGXZ010000173.1 GCA_016936335.1 Fidelibacterota bacterium | reverse complement strand
TATTTTTTTTATTTATTAATTATTCTTTGGTTCCAGCTTCTGCCTTGGGGATCATCCACCCATAAAACTTTGGTCGATCAGAGTGTCTTCAAGTCAATCCCATTTGGTTTGGAAGACGAAACTTGGCTGAAAATGTTTAACATGGATAAAGGTTTTTTTTATAAATATTTTAGTTTGAATAGTGAGCAATATGATTTCATGCAAATGATCGATAAAGGGATTGAATCAGAAGACAGTTGGGTAAGCCCATTTTCAATGCGTCGCTCAGACAATCATTTCCATAACCCGCTTCTGGCTTTTGCGAGTGCAGGGTTAAATGATATTGCTTCTGGCCAATCAATGGCAGTTTGGGCGCAGGACGGGACAAGCCAGGATCCTTATCCGGAAAAAGATCAATCATGGCAAAAAGTCAGAGAATTTTATTTTAGCGCTCTGATTGCGGACAATAATAATGATAAAATGACAAATCTAGGGAAAGTGTTTAAGGGAATCGGGCACCAAATACATTTTATTCAAGATGCTGCTGTACCAGATCATGCGCGCAATGACACTCATCTTCTAAATGGTGACCCATTTGGTTTTGTAAATAAGTTAGCAGGTTCATTTCGCTGTATAGAAGGCTGGGCTGATTGGAATACTAATTTGCTATATAGTTTTTCTGATAATCCAATATTCCCATCAACCCATTTCAATCATATTCTATACACAACCGCCATTCCTATTTCTAATTTGATTGATTCGAATTCCTATGATGGAACAAATCCCACAACAAGTATGGAACAAGGATTGGCGGAATATGCCAATGCGAATTTCGTTTCAGAAGACACTATTTGTACTGACTATTTGGACCCTGATCATAAGCATTACTTCCCATATCCGAAATTCAGCAGTACGGATCTCGATATTGTAGCCAATGGTGAAAAAGCGCCCGAATTAATAACTGCATATGATGATAAGCAAGATTATGTCCGGTATATTAAAAAAATTCAACATGGTGAAACCATGAATCATTTTTTGAAACTCGGGTATTTTTCTACCGCCGCACCATTGGTTTTAAAAAAAACCTTGTTTATAGATGATTTATGTCACAAAGATTACGCCTCCATGCTTATTCCCAGAGCGGTGGGCTATTCAGCGGCGTTGATCAATTATTTTTTTCGCGGTGAAATTGAAATCAGTTTGCCAGTAAGCGATCCCGGAAGTAATCCACCTCAAAAAGAAGGAATTTATTCCCTGTGCGCGGATCCAGCAGCTGGATTCGACAAGATATCCCTGATGGTAAGGAACATCACCGCGGACAATGAAGAAATGACCGATGGATTGGTCTCCTTGGTTCTAAGCTATCGGACTTGTATTGGAGATCCATTCAGTCCGGATCACCTTGCTCTCGAAGAAGAAAGGAAGTTCATTTCGGTCAACCATCCAGACGAAGTATCCATACCGAGAGATGTCCCAATAAGAATTAACTTTGATTTATCGGAAACCCCTTTGCCGTACAACGCAATGGACGTGACGCTAACCATTGTATTCAAGGGCAACCTGGGAGCCGAACTGAACAATGCTGTGGCCGTGGGTTTCAAAGACATTGGTGAGCCTACTCCAGTTGACCTGTTCAACAACACCGACCTGGTGTGCTTTCATGGCAGTTATGTCCCCTACACCGATCCGGCGCTCCTGCAGGAAGTCGACATTAACCAGAATGGCGAAATCGATTGCGACCTGTACGAAATTACCATCATCCCTTCCGAAATTACCCCGCAGTATCTGAGTTTCAATGGCGTGAATGCCGATGAAGGAAACCACTATTTTCAATACCCCGAAAACACACCGGCTATTCAGCCCGGGGAAAGCCTGCGATTTTATTATTTAACCGACGACTACCCGGCAACCAGTCATTTCAGCATTCATGTCGATTCCAAATTCATTTCGAACCCGGCAATCCCAATCAACGGAAGCTGCCAGCCTTTCCACACGGATGATGTTAATGACGGTTATGCGTACGTCAACAGGCTGCATTGGGAATCGGCTGAGGTGGGATACCTGCAGACTAAAAGCTTGATCTATAACTACCGCGGACTCGATTACTTTCATGTCATACGTTATGAAAACATTACTGTACCGTTGGGAACAAGTTGCACGCAGGGTTCGTCCGCATCCATTCAAAACGATGCAACCCTTACAGATGAAGAAAGGTCGCAAAATCACCTTCAACCGAGAATCACTGATATCAATCAAAGATTGGGAAATAACCGAAAATGAAGGATGTCAGGCGGTTGTCCGGGAATGGAGCGCCTGACCGTGTTTTTGGTCAAGGAGTAATGTGAAGGGGGATGATCGTGCTTGCAGATTTCATTTTGGCGGGTGCCAGCGGGAACAACAGTAAGAGAGGAGGGAGCATGGCGACAAGGAAATTGGCGATCGTGGTGATTGTGTTTATTCTATGCGGCTCTATGGGAAATACCCAGATCGGGATGCTGAAAGAATCGGTCGTGGTCATGGAAGAGACCGAGCTGAAGATCGAGCGCGGGAGCTGTTTCGTCTATTGGCGGCCGGTCTTTTGCACTTATCCGGGGAACGGTTACCGGCTCGAAGTGAAGAACGGGACGCGAAAGGGAAAAAGAAAGGTGCATTCCTACTCTATTTTTTTCGACGGCATGGACGCGCTGGCGAGGCGG
>JAFGXZ010000172.1 GCA_016936335.1 Fidelibacterota bacterium | reverse complement strand
GGGAATGATAATCGGACAGAAACTGAAGTAATCGATGTCAGCGGATCGGAATTCGACATACGCGTTTTTTTGAATGATGCGCAGACTGTCACTACTATTAAAATAAAGACTGTCAATTGATGACAGCCCAAACTGCCGGATGCCATTTACCGTATGCAGGCTGAGGGATTGATTGGATAGAGAATCATCGATCCTGAACTGTATATTCTGAATCTTATTGATATCATACTGTTTTTCACCGAATCCGCCCTCAAAAACTAGTGTCTGGGAAACTGTGACTCCCCAGTAGATCGTGAATGCAAAAAAAATGTGTATTAGCTTCATTTGAATGTTCCGGTTGATAATAAATCCAGTCGTTGTTCAATAATACTCTTTTGAATTAATTAGCGCAAGTGAAATAAGGAATCATAATAAAGAGAATTGGTTGTCTGAGTGACAAGAAGATCATCAATAAGTCATTCGGCTATTTATTTCTATTTCACAAAACGTGTGTTTTATTATATTTTAGTGATGTGGCTGAAATCTACCAAGATCAATTTTAACAGCGAGGATATACAAACGATGAAAAATTGCCGCAAATCGCAGGTATTTCTGTTACTTTTTTTCCTGATAAGACCAGGCACCGCCCAATTGCCGTCGAAGTTCGATCTGCGCGATTTTGAAGGAGCAAATTACATTACTGCCATTAAACATCAGACTGGCGGAACCTGCTGGACACATGGTACGATGGCTGCCCTTGAAAGTAATCTTCTGATGACAAACACCTGGTTTGAAGCAGGAGAAGCTGGGGAACCGAATCTTGCTGAATATCACCTGGACTGGTGGAATGGGTTCAACAATTATTTCAACGCCGATACGTATCCAATTACCGGAGACGGTGTGACTATTCACCAGGGCGGTGATTATCGGGTCAGTGCGGCTTATTTGACCCGTGGGGATGGTGCTGTGCGCGACAAAGATGGACAATTTTATGATTACACACCGGATTTCAAGCGTCCCGATTATCACTATTATTATGTCAGGGATATTGAGTGGTTTACGATCGGAAGTGATTTGGAAGGCATTGAAATTGTAAAAAATATCATTATGACGAATGGGGCGATTGGTACATGTATGTGCTCCAACGGCGATTTTATTTCGAATTATATTCATTATCAACCACCCGGTAGCAATCTGGATCCAAACCATTCCATTGCTATAATCGGCTGGGACGATAATAAGGCAACTGTCAGTTCACAACCCGGAGCCTGGTTGTGTAAAAATAGTTGGGGAAGCAGTTGGGGATTCGACGGTTGTTTCTGGATTTCCTATTATGATAAATACTGCTGCAAACATCCTGAGATGGGGGCTGTTTCTTTTCAGAATGTTGAACCGATGAGATACGATAAGGTCTATTATCACGACTATCACGGCTGGCGGGCGACCATGCCGGAATGCCAGGAAGTTTTTAATGCTTTTCAAACCAGTCGTGACGAGTATTTAAAAGCCGTGAGTTTTTATACAGCCTCCAGCGATGTGAATTTTCAGGTAAAAATATTCAGTCGGTTTGAGGGAGGGGCGCTGTCTGAGCCGCTTGCGTTTGAAAGTGGCAGCTACTCTTTTTCCGGCTTTCATACAGTGGAACTGGATACGATAGTGCATCTTTTACCGGATATGAATTTTTATGTCTATCTCAATCTGTCACACGGGGGACAAGCTTATGATCGTAGCTCGGTGGTGCCGGTTTTGCTGGGATCAGCGGAGAAAAACAGCGTTGTGAGATCTCTTTCCGAACCGGGGCAGAGTTATTACCGGAGTGATAGCGTCTGGCTGGATTTATTTGAATATAACGATCCGACTTGGGGATCAGGTACGGCAAATTTCTGTGTCAAAGCATTGACCTGCGATACGAGCGTCAGTGTATCTTTGATGGACAAAACTGTCAGTTTAACCAATTTAAAGATAAGCATCCCGATGAGAGTCGAGAACTTTTTCGATGTTTCATCGATCCGGCTTGCCATCCAGTACAATGAATCGGTGATGCACTTTACAGGCGTTGAAAATGCCGGTTGCGGAATTGTATTCACCGAGTCAAGCCAGCCGGGCAAGGTCGAATTGGATTGGTTTGATCTTACGGGAGTCAATCCACTGAATATCAGTGCAGGCCAGCTGGCAGAACTGAGTTTTTCATATATCGATGGCGTCGGCAATTTGGAATTCCAGGTTGCGGAATGTGATATCCGGGATTCTCAGGACAGGTCAATAAGTATTCAGTATGAAAATGGAACGGTACGCCGGGATTTATCCGAATCGGTAATGCATCTAATGCACGATACCGGTAAGATGAAATTGGCGATCTATAACGAAGGTTCCCTTGCTGCCGACAATGCGACCCGGAGCGGTCCGGGAATTCTCTGGAACAATTATAACGGCGCTTATGTCGGCGGATTAATTTTCGGGACCTCCGGACGGGGTCGAATCAACGGACTGTTAGGCAGTTTTGCATCGCTCTATCTGAATCTGGTCCAGGATTTTGTCAATGTTGAGAGCGCTTTCGCGGATGGATTTATCGCGGATGAACACTTTGACCAGATCAGCAGGGCAAAATTCAACGATCAGGGTGCAATTAATCCCTACGGTGTTACCGTGATTCAGATGTCGTATTCCAGCCATGATGATGATTATGTGTTTCTCAGGTATGGATTTATCAATCCGGGTTCGGTGATAATTCAGGATTTTTATGCAGGTCTTTTTGTTGATTGGGATATTGGCACCTATTCCACAAATTTAGGTGCTTATAATATTGTTGATGATTTGGTATACGAATACGGTAGTGATGTGAACTATTATTTTGGAGTGGCCGTACTAAGTGGCTTGTCCGGAATGAAAATCACTGAACTGCGTAGTGAAATTGGTGATTCTGATAATATACGCAAGAAATCCTTTGAATGGATTTCGACTATCGATCAAGGACAAATCACGGAACGTGATGACCTGCGTATGTGGGTTGGCAGTAATTTGGGAGATATTCCGCCCAATGACACCAGTTGGGTGACCTTTGCCATTGTCGCCGGAAACAACATAACGGAGCTGCAAAATAGCGCCGGCGCTGCAAGAATAAAAGCGCTGGAAATTGGTTGGAAGGATGTTGTCGAAGAAGTGGTGGAACCTAATTCCATAAGGATTCCCAAGAACTATTGTCTGCACCAAAATTATCCAAATCCCTTTAATCCGACAACAAAAATTCGGTATGAAATTCCGATGACCGAGTTAGTTACAATAAATATCTTTGATATTAACGGGCGTCTAGTGAAAACTCTGGTTAGTGAAATGAAAACGCCCGGTATATATGACATCGAGTGGAATACCTCAGGTATCTGTTCCGGTATATTTTTGTACAAACTTGAAAGCAGGCACTACTCAACGACCCGGAAAATGATGGTAATAAAGTAGTAGTCATTGAAACAAGGTTCAGTGGAAAAAGTTTCCGTCGTGGAGCAGGGACTCTTTTGATATACTTTTATAAAAATAACCCGGTAATGAGGATGATAATAATCAACAATGGCAATCTATGATTATAGAGAGTCATAGCAGTGTATTCTTGCATGATTTTCCGTATGGTGTCAATATTTCTGTGATCTGACTAACAACAATTTATTTATTGATTTATTAAAATAAACCGTTAAAATTGAGCGAGAGAATGATGATGTTTTTAAAATATCATATCGCATCATGAACATAAGTCTATATGTTTGGCTGTTTTTAATATTTTTACCATTCTCGGTAATAAGGGGAACTCAACTATGAGACGATTTAATGCTTTCCGACATGTCTTCTTTATTGCGTGTCTATTATTGTCAAATGTGATTTTAAGTGCTTCGGTTATCGAGTCTGTCAACGGAGAAACAGGCGACCGCAGCTGGGAAAATGCGAATATTTGGGTGGGCGAAGTCGTCCCCGGTGCGGCTGATACTGTCATTATCAACGGATTGGTGACTGTGTATACACCAGTACCGGAAACGTTTACTGCATGCGCCAAATTGACGGTCAATTCAGGGGGAATCCTTAGAGATTACTGGGCTGGTGTGCTGCACGTAAACGGCGATATGATTAATAACGGTACAGTCGAGAATTCCTATGACGGAACTTACCACTTATTTTTAAAAGTCAGCGGTAATATTACGAATAACGGGGTATGGAAAAATGCAGTGACGACATTGAATGGATCAGAGGTTCAGCATTTATCTGGTTCCGGTGAATTTTCAGGCAATGAATTTGTCAGTGAAAATTCTGCCGACACCCTGGTCGCCGATACGGATTTACTATTTTACACAACTACTATTGATCTGAATAATGACCGGTTGGAATTGCAGGGCAACCAATTGTCGCTGACGGGCACTGGATATTCGGGCGGAACCTGTTATCTTAGCGAATCGGAATTAATTGGCGGTAATGGTGAAATTTATGCAAATAGTTACGGGGTACTGGCTAATTCTGTGATCAATGATGTAACACTGACTGGAATTGTTCAGGTCGCTAACGGCTGTGAGTTTAAGGGCACTGTTACGGTTGGCGACACTTTGAATAACACCTGGGGTGATGGTGCTACGCTGGATGTCAAAGGTAATCTGGTTAACAATGGTGTTATCCGGGATGCGAATAGCTTTTACTTATTAACGCTTAATATTGATGGCAATCTGACCAATAATGGTGAATGGACGAATTATACAACGAATTTAAGTGGTAAAAATGATCAACATCTTATGTTTTCCAGCATTTTCTCCGGTACTTATTTGAATGATACTGACTCATCCAGCTCGATTTTTGCCGATTCAGACATTAGTTTTTTTACAACATTCGTTGAACTGGATAGTAGTATATTGTGCCTGCAGGGATATAAATTATCATTAACCGGTACTGGATATTCCGGTGAAACCTGTTATCTTAGCGAAGCGGAATTAATTGGCGGTAATGGTGAAATTTATGCAAATAGTTACGGGGTACTGGTTAATTCTGTGATCAATGATGTAACACTGACTGGAATTGTTCAGGTTGCTAACGGCTGTGAGTTTAAGGGCACTGTTACGGTTGGCGACACTTTGAATAACACCTGGAGTGATGGTGCTTTGCTGGATGTTAAAGGTAATCTGGTTAACAATGGTGTTATCCGGGATGCGAATAGCTTTTACTTATTAACACTTAATATTGATGGCAACCTGACCAATAATGGTGAATGGACGAATACTATTACAAATTTGAGTGGCAGTAATGTTCAGCATTTGGCAATAAGTAGTCCGTTTTCAGGTCATT
>JAFGXZ010000171.1 GCA_016936335.1 Fidelibacterota bacterium | reverse complement strand
ATCCGGTAACCAACGGTCATCTGGATATTCTAAAACGGGCGGCTTCGGTTTTTGAAACCGTGTATATTGCGGTCGCACAAAATATGCATAAGAATCCGCTGTTTACAACTGAAGAGCGTATTGTAATGATTCAAAACTGCACCAGCCAATATCCGAATGTCAAAATTGACCAATTTAAAGGGTTGGCGGTTGAATATGCCCGAAAAGTAGGTGCTTCAGTCATTATAAGGGGGCTCCGGGCGATTTCCGATTTCGATTATGAATTCCAGATGGCGTTGATGAACCGTCATATGAACGATAATATTGATACGGTTTTCTTTATGCCTCATGAAGATTATACCTATCTGAGTTCAAGTACTGTTCGTGAAATTGTCAGGTTTGGTGGAAATGTCAGTGAATTTGTGCCGGAAATTGTCAAAAATGAATTAATCAGAAAACTCAGGAGTGATGAATGAAACTGTTAGAAAATATCCGTAATCAGGCAAAATTGAAAAAAAAGCGGATTGTCCTGCCCGAAGCACATGATGAACGTGTGATTAAAGCAGCCGCCATATTAAACAAGGAGGAGATTGCCTCTGTGATTCTGGTTGGATCCGAAAGTGAAACACTCCAGACGGCTCATGAATTAAAAGTGTCCCTTGATGGTGTTTTAATCATCAATCCGGAAACGTCAGAATATATGGCAGACTTTACGGAGGCCTATTATAATAAACGGAAACATAAGGGAATCACGATTGATCAAAGCCGGAAAATGATGCTGAATCCGACGTTTTTTGCAGCAATGCTGGTAGAAAAGGATATTGCCGATGGTTGTGTCTCCGGTGCAGACACCACTACGGGAGACGTTCTTCGGGCGGCTCTTCATATTATTGGGACGCATCCCGATACACCAACGGTTTCCAGTGATTTCTTTATGATCACTCCCGATGAAAAAAATATCTGGAGTTTTGCCGATTGTGCGGTTCTGCCAGATCCAACAGAAGCACAACTGGCTGATATTGCCATTGCAACGGCTGATACTCACCGGAATGTTATCAACGAAGAGCCTCGAATTGCGATGTTGTCTTTTTCCACAAAAGGGAGCGCCAGACACCCGTTGGTTGATAAAGTCGTTAAAGCGACTGAGCTTGTCAGGGAAAAAAGACCAGATTTACTGATTGATGGTGAATTGCAATTGGATGCGGCTATTGTCCCGAACGTCGGTGAGAAAAAAGCACCAGGCAGTCCTATCGCGGGGAAAGCGAATGTTTTGATATTCCCGGATCTTCAAGCTGGGAATATCGGATATAAATTAGTACAGCGAATAGCCGGTTGCGAGGCTGTCGGTCCGGTCATCCAGGGATTAAAAAAACCAATGAACGATCTTTCCCGGGGCTGCAGTGTGGACGATATTGTAAATGTTGCGGCGATATTATGTAATATGAGTTAGTCTGGAAGAATGTTATGCCGACCTATGATTATTTTTGTGAAAACTGTGGTTATGAATTTGAATACTTTCAGAGTATGAGTTCCGAACCGATAAAAATCTGTCCGAAATGTGATCAGGCTACCGTCATGCGGAAAATCAGCGGTGGAACCGGCCTGATATTTAAAGGCTCCGGATTTTATATCACCGATTATACCAATCGAAAAAGCAGTACCAGCTCTTCGGTAAAGGAAAAAACAGATTCTGCAGGGACAAAGCCGACAGGAACTCAAGAAAAAAAAGAAACAAAAGAATCAAAGAGGTCCGATTTATAATTGCTAAAATTATTAAAAAAACGCTCTGGCCAACATTGACAGAGCGTTTTCGATGTTTTAGAAGTGGATTATTTTTTGGATTCGCCGTCGCTGTCGTTCTTTTTACGGTATAATATAGCAACAGGGATAATGATCAAATAGCCGATTAAGAGTACGATAGGTGCAAGTGTCAGGGTCCGGAATGAGTAAGTGTCACCACTGGCCATAATTAAATATCCGATGATTATTGTTAGAATACCAACACCAAAAATGATGAAATTTGTGTTTTTCAGGGTAAGTTTTTCGATAAATGGAGATTGTTTTGTTCCATCTTTTTTGACTTTTGCCATTAGATCACCTTATTCATTTTATTTTTTTCAATCCGGTCAAAATATAGTGAATGTTGATAATACTTAAAATAGTTAAAATTGTTCCCCTGCGAATTGACATACCGGGTATTTCTTGTGTTGACATCCCTGTTGTAATTGATTAGTTTAAATTTAAATCGAAATGGGGATTTCATGTGAAAGAAGCACGTTGGTGGAAAAAAGTAGAGGATGCAGTTCAGTGTGAATTATGCCCGCACCGCTGTAAAATCGCTCACAATCGATTCGGACTCTGCTCGGTAAGACAAAACATTGATGGAAAACTCTATGCACTTGCCTATGGACATCCGGTGGCTATTCATGTGGATCCGATCGAAAAAAAACCCCTGTATCATTATTTCCCCGGTTCTAAAATTCTGTCGATAGGAACAATTGGTTGTAACCTGTTTTGCGAATTCTGCCAAAATTGGGATATTGCCCGGGCAACAGCCGATAATGTCAAAAATCGTCTTGTTGAACCTGAGGATATTATTGAATCTGCACGGAGTTCCGGGTTGCTTGGTATTGCCTTTACCTATAACGAGCCAACAGTCTTCGGTGAATATGTCCTGGACATCGCCCGTCTGGCTCACAACGCCGGACTGAAAACCGTCATGGTCAGTAACGGGTATATAACTCCTGAAGCGATTGGTGATATTTACCCCTTTATCGATGCTGCCAATATCGATCTGAAAGCATTCTCACAGGAATTTTATCGACGCTATTGCAAAGGTGATCTGCAATCGGTTCTCGATGCGCTACTTGAGATTAAAAGGCATGGGACCTTTCTGGAACTGACGACTCTGATAATTCCCGGACTTAATGATAATGCCACTGAAATTGAGAAAATGATCGACTGGATTGTCAAAAATTTAGGTGTAGACATTCCTTTGCATTTTTCGGCGTTTCATCCCAGTTTTAAAATGATGCAGCGGAAACGGACATCGAAAACAGACCTGGACTGTGCCAGAAAAATCGCCATTAACAGCGGTTTGCGTTATATTTACGAGGGCAATGTTGCCACTTTTGAGGAAAACAATACCTTTTGTTATTCATGTGGACAACTGTTGATTGAAAGACGGGGATATACTATAGTACAAAAAAAACTACAAAGTTCTGTCTGTAGCTGTGGAGCAAAAATAGCTGTTGTACAATGATCGTTTATTTTAGAAATTACATTGACTAATAAAATGAACAGGAGAAAAGATGCTGACCCGATTAAGTATTGAAGTTGACCGTGATGAACTGCTTGAATTTAAAGAAGTTCTGCAGAAGTTATCTTCGAGTCAGCCGAGCGTGGAAATCAAATTAAATTCCGTGATCCGTGGGATTTGTCGGCTGATAATCAAGGATATTGACCGGTGGGAGACATTTAAAGGTGATAAGTGGTAAAATGCTTATCAAAAAACATTGATAATTTAAATGAGTTTTGTAAATTCGATATTGATATTTTTATGAGGATGTATACTAATGGCGGATGAGTCAAAAATCGATTTCGGCAACACCCAGAGTTGCAATACTTACCTGATGTCGAAATTTGACGATTTGTTGATGGGGATTAATAATCTTTACGGCAAAGAATTGATGAACGAACTGATTCAGCGACTGGAGAAAACCATAGCCCAATTTCATAAAGATATCAAAATCTTGATATCGGATATTCAAAGCGAAGAGACCAAGCAGTCGTTTCGTTCCGGGATTTCGGTACTTCCCAAACCTCAAAACAATGAAGTACCCAAGATAAATTCTGAACAAACATCCATGTCTGCAGAGTGATAATTCACATACTTTTATGAAAATATTGAACCGTAAATATGGGAGTTGTTAATGAAAGAACTGATTAAGACTATTGTTTTAGTTCTGCTTGTTGCCGTTGCCGTTTATTTTACCTTTGTAGTGAATAAGGTCAATAATCGGATGGACCAGTTGAATACTGCAGATTCGGTGCACGTTGTAAACATCGAACGCTTTGATCATAATGTTCATGATCTTGAGCTTCAATTTATCGGTCGCGGAAAACATATTCAGCAGTTTCAGAAAGATCTGACCGCAATGGATGAGAAATTGGATGATACTGCTCGTAAATTTGATGTTAAAATTGACTCACTTGGGCTGTTGATCCGGGAATTGAAAATGAACACAGAAGCAGAATTGGCTAATCTGAAACGTGATCAGGAAGATACGGCAAACCGGCTTTCACAATTTCAGCGTACCACCAACCGTACGCTTACCGATATCCAGACTGCGGCTAGTCGTTTGACTCGTGAGTTAAGTGATCTTGAAAAACGCGTCAAGACGTTGGAAACTCCACCGGCAGAAGCCAAGAAAAAGTGATGATAGACAATAAAATAAAAAGCATCCGGCAAAACTGATTTATTTATGTCGGGTGCTTTCATCTTTGGAGGGTGCGGGATGAAGCGCTTAGCCTTACTGATTACAATAGGTATCTTTTTGGTTAGCTGTGGTGGCGGGAAAGAAGCGATTTCCGACAGTACGCTGCAGGAAGACCAGATTGCTCAATCGCTTGTACTGCAAGAGGGTGAGCGTCCGGGGATTGCCCCGGAATCACTGAATCCCAAGGTGCCTCCGCAGAAAATCATATCTTCTACGAAAGCAGCTCCCAGCATCGCTGCCCCCAAAGAAATTAAACCCGTTGAACCTGAACCAAAACCGGTTGTGACAAAAGAAGCCGTTAAAAAGGACACTGTCATAGTAATAACTCCGAAAGAGCTCATGCCTGTTCCAAAAGATACAGTGGTCGCTGTCATCAAAGAACCAGTTAAGGTTGCGGAGCAGTTAGCTGCTCCGGTAGCGGATATTATCAATGCTCCTGCAAAACCGATGGAAGCTGAACCGACAGGGAGTTTCAATTTCCAGAATCTCACTTTTGATGATATATATTTTGATGACAAATCCACAATGCCCAGTTCAACATTCAATTCGAATTATTACGTTACATTGGGAAAAATTGTCAAAGCATTGCGCAATGATCCTGAAATTAAAGTACGAATCACCGGATATACTGATTATGAAGGAACTGATCAGTATAACTATGATTTATCGGAAAAACGTGCAAAAACCTTTGGAAAAATACTGCTCGAACTTTTTCCTGTGGATATGCAGTATGAAATTGCGCAACGAATCGAAATTAATCCGAAGAGTTCCAGTGAACTGTTAGTGGAGAGTAGCAATAAAGCCCGCCGGACATTGAATCGCAGGGTTTCTTTTGAATTGTTTTATGGTGAACTTCAGAACAATCCCTATGCGGTTTACATGCATACCACACCATCAGCCCCAGTGAAATCCGCTTCCTCCACCGCTCCGGCAACGGTTTCCCGATCGAGTTCTACGCCAGCTTCGATGCAGCAAAAGCTCTACGATAAAGCCATGATGCTGTTCAATCAAAATCGATACAATGAATCCATTGAAATTTTTGATGAAATAGCCAACATTGATCCTAAAAACTCGTTGACTGACAATGCTTTTTTCTGGATTGGTGAAGCGCTTTATTACCAGAACCGATATACCGATGCTCTCCAATCGTACCGGAAAGTATTCGGGGCTGGTGATAGAAATAAGGAAGCAGCTGCTCAAATGCGGCTTGGTTATTGTTACTTTCGTTTGAATCAACTGGAACAGGCGGTAATTGAGTTCCGGAAAGTAATCAATAATTATCCCAATGCCCCCGAGGAAATCAGGCGGTCCGAATTGGTGCTCTCAAAAATTAAAAATTACTAATTTTTAACACTTCGGCAGACAAAAAATATTTTTATT
>JAFGXZ010000170.1 GCA_016936335.1 Fidelibacterota bacterium | reverse complement strand
GGGTCATCAGAAATACTAACCGATATTCTAAACTCAGAGCTTTTTCATAATAAATAACCGCATTTTCATAATGCCCCTGTTTGAACTCCAAATGCCCCCAGGCATCGTAGGTGTAGGAGGATTTTTTAGCTACTTTGTTTAATTTCTCACAAACCTGGGCGGCTTCGATAAAATGACCGTCATTGGACAGAATCCGCTCCAGCATACGCAATTGAAACGGGTTATCCGTCGATCCAATTGACGCCAGAGCCATGGAAACCGCTTTTGTATTTTCACCAAGATTACTCAGCAGAATCGCATAGTACACATCAATATTGGTGTTTTCCGGATACCTGGTTTTGAGATTTTCAAAAAACAGAATTGCTTCCTTCTGATCGGATGTATCACGGACTTTATCGATGACAAACATCAATGCGTAATCATCAGGAAGCTGATCATACAAAGCAATTCCCAGTCGTTGCGTCACCACCCAGTCGGTCTTGATCTCTTCTGTAAGTGCTGCGTAATCCCGCAAGAAACTGTAAAGCGAATCGTTCAGTTCAAAAGCCTTAAAGTACAGCGCCCTGGCACTGGTGTGATCACCGAGCATCCATTCAGAACGTCCAAATCCCCAGTAGACATAAAATTCAGGATATTGCTTCACCAAGTCGCTGAATATTTTACGAGCCTGATAGGCCTGATCTTTTTTCAGGTAATTCACCGCCCTTTTTATAGAAACCCGATAAGAACGGGGCACATCTTTTTTGATTTTTTTATACTGTAAACCATCGGCATTACCGGCCAGCGTGGTTGTAACCAAAAAGGCAAAAAGTAACAGGGCCTGAAATATCCGCTTTTTCATGTTAGAGAATATGCCTATTTTCAGTCGATATTTCAAGAGATTTAAAGCGGATATGCCGGCACAATGAAAATTTCTTTACCGGTTTAAAAAGCTGCTGGGCGGAATCAAAATTATTTTTAGATTATTGATGCAATGTCAGTCCGGATTCAAGAAATAAAAGCCACTTGTAAAAACTATGACGAGGTACGCAATCGTATTCTCAGCCAGAATGCCCGGTATATCGGCTTTGATCACCAGATTGATCACTATTTTAAAATCCCTCACGGTCGTCTAAAACTCCGGATTGGCAATATTGAAAAAAACCTGATCTATTATCAGCGTCCAAATCGGAAAGGACCAAAATTATCAGAGGTAAAATTGTACCCGGTTCATGAACCTGAAAAGTTGAACGCGCTGCTGTCATCAGCACTGGATACGCTGGTAATTGTTGATAAACAACGGGAGATATTTTTCGTGGAGAATGTCAAAATTCATCTGGACCTGGTCAAAGATCTCGGTTCTTTTCTTGAAATTGAGGCCATTGATGAAGATGATTGTTTTTCCGATGAAGCATTGCTGCAGCAATGTCATCAGATGATGACTCAGCTAAACATCACCCCCGCTGATTTGATTTGCGATTCATATTCAGATATGCTTTTAAAAATGCAAACAAGATTGTAATTTCTGTATAGAAATTTTGAGGTAATTATGAAAAAAATTGATGATACACTCACTCACCTGGAACGGGAATCTATATCGCTTCTGCCCACACCCTTTTACCGCATGAATGCGTTATCCGAAATGTTTGAGCGTAATATTTACATTAAACGCGATGATATGACCGGTTTTGCATTTGGCGGAAATAAAACACGGAAGTTCGACTTTTTAATTGCCGATGCCATCGAAAAAGGTTGTGATACCATTATTGGTATCGGCGCCAATCAATCCAATTTCTGCCGGATTTTAAGTGGCGTCGGGGCCAAGTACGGTCTCTCGGTACATTTAATACTGAGCGGAACCGAACCCAAAGAGCTCACGGGCAATCTGCTGCTTGATCACCTGTTTGGTGCAACGGTTCACCACATTGAAACCACGGATTCCGAAGAGCGAATGGAAAAGGCCATCGAGGTCCGAAAAAACCTGGAATACGCCGGCAAACGGGTCTACTTTCTGCCGCCGGGAGGATCAACATCTATCGGAACTCTTGGCTATATCGCCGGTTGGGGTGAGTTAATGGACGATTTTGAAAAAAATCATCTGAAAGTCGATAAAGTATTTCACGCATCATCATCGGCGGGAACTCAGGCCGGACTGGTAGCCGGACAAGCCATTACAGGCTGGCCGGGAGAAATCATCGGAATCAGTGTGGATGTACCCAAAATGGAACTGGAAAAAAATGTTCACAACCTGGCTCAGGCGGCCGGAGATTTTCTGAATATTCAAGTCCCCCGCTCTATCGTCACTGTTGATGAATCCTATATCGGCAAAGGCTATGGCAAGCAGACGGCACTGGCGGAAGAGGCTATCGAATTGTTCGCCCGAAACGAAGGCGTTCTACTTGACCATGTCTATACCGGTAAAGCCGCCAGTGGTCTGATCGATTATTGCCGGTCCGGCAAAGTCGGCCCCGATGAAACCATTGTTTTTCTGCACACCGGTGGAAATATCCAATTATTTGAATAAGTTAAGGTTTACAATTTAATGCAGTTTATTACAGATAATCCCTGGATTACTTCCTGGGTAATAATTCCCTTGTTAATTTTTTTAGCCCGGGTAACCGATGTATCCATCGGTACATTTCGAATCATCCTGATTTCAAAAGGCAAAAAGGTCATTGCGGCCATTCTGGGATTCATCGAAATTTCGGTCTGGTTGCTGGCAATCTCCCAGGTGTTTCAAAATCTTACAAACGCTGCCTGCTTTCTAGCGTACGGCTTTGGATTCGCTGCTGGTAACTATCTGGGCATTACCATTGAGGAAAAAATTGCTCTCGGACAGCAGGTCATC
>JAFGXZ010000169.1 GCA_016936335.1 Fidelibacterota bacterium | reverse complement strand
CATTCTAAAATAAATAATTGGGAACCTTATGCAATAAAAATGACTACAAAGAGTTCGGAAAGAGCGGAAAGATGTTAATGTTTAACCATAAATAAAAACCGTTGATCAGAACTGAGGATGCTTGCGCTTGGAGTAATAAAGTCTTAGATTTTCGCGGATAAAATGTGAATTAATCTGGAAAGTACAAGAATGACTGAATTAAAAAATACCGGCGATGTGGCCCTGGTCGAAAAACTGTATAAAACCCGGGAATTATTAAATGATGAACTTGGCAGAGTTATTATTGGTCAGAGAGAAATTATTGACCAGCTGTTGATATCCCTGCTTTGTCAGGGGCATTGCCTGCTGATTGGTGTGCCGGGCCTGGCGAAAACCCTCTTGATAAAAACCCTGTCCCGGGTCCTCGATTTGACATTTAAGCGTATTCAGTTTACGCCGGATCTGATGCCTTCCGACATTACCGGGACGGAAGTCATTGAAGAAGATAAAAGCAGTGGAAAGAGGGAGTTTCGGTTTTTCAAAGGACCAATTTTTGGGAATATTATCCTGGCGGATGAAATCAACCGGACACCGCCGAAAACCCAGGCTGCTCTTCTGGAAGCCATGCAGGAACACCGGGTGACCGCTGCCGGAAAAACCTATGTCCTGGAAGAACCCTTTTTTGTTCTGGCAACCCAAAACCCAATTGAGCAGGAGGGAACCTATCCGTTACCCGAAGCACAGTTGGATCGGTTTATGTTCAGCCTGAAGGTCGAATATCCGAGTTTTGAAGAGGAAATCGACATTGTAAAATCTACAACCTATGATGTCAGTATGGACATTAAGACTATTATTGATCGTGAAAATATTCGGGCGTACCAGCATCTGATTCGCCGGGTCCCGGTTGCGGACAATGTGATCAACTTTGCCGTAAAACTGGTAACGGCAACCCGTCCGAACGGAAAGAACACTCCGGATTTTATCAATAATTGGGTAGAATGGGGGGCTGGCCCGCGGGCATCGCAATATTTGACTCTGGCGGCCAAGACCCACGCCGTTCTGGATGGTCGGCCAACGCCGAATATTGATGATGTGATAAAAATTGCCAAACCCGTGCTGCGCCACCGAATTATTCCAAACTTTAATGCTGAGTCCGACGGTATTGATACCGATACTATTACTGATAAATTGATCGAAGCGCTCCGGTAATAAGCAATATGCTTGATAAAACGACCGATAAACGGAAGTATCTGGACCCGGCAACAATCGCCCGATTGGATAATATGGCACTCCGGGCACGGCTGGTGGTTGAAGGGTTTATTCTCGGCCTGCACAAGAGCCCCTATCATGGTTTTTCAGTGGAATTCGCTGAGCATCGCCCGTATAACCCCGGCGATGAAATCCGGCATATTGACTGGAAACTTTATGGCAAGACCGACCGATATTATATCAAACAATTTGAAGAAGAAACAAATCTGAAGTCCTATATATTGCTGGATAAAAGTGGTTCTATGAAATACGCTTCCGGGTCAATATCCAAACTGAACTACGGATCTTATCTGGCAGCAGCGCTATCCTATTTAATGTTGAAACAGCAAGACGCTGTCAGTTTAACCCTGTTTGATGATCAGGTTCGCGATTTTTTACCACCGGTTGCCAAAAAGAGCCATCTGAATCATCTGCTTGCCGCACTTGAAAAAGTACAGGCTGGCGCTGAAACCCGTATCGCTCCGCAATTGCATGAACTGGCTGAAAAATTAAAAAAACGGGGACTGATTGTACTTATCTCTGATCTGCTGGATGAGCCGGATGACGTTATTAACGCCCTGAAACATTTTCGACACAAGCGGCATGAAGTCATCCTTTTTCATATTATGGACCGGCAGGAACTGGAGTTTTCTTTTAATCGCCAGACCCGTTTTATAGACTTGGAAACATCCCTGCACATGAACACCGAACCCTGGCATATTCAGGAAGCCTATCAGGGATTGATTCGGCAGTTTATCGACAACTATAAAATCCAGTGTCGGGCAAATAATATTGACTATATTACGTTAATTACCGATCAGAATCTAGACCTGGCTCTGAGTGAGTACCTGCGAAAACGAACCCGGATCGGGTGAAAATAAAACCGGACACTGATTCATATAAAAAGGCCGACCATTCCGATCGGCTTTTTAATTATTATGGAAAGCGGATTAGTTAGCGCATACTTTTTTCAATCTGGCGATATTCCTCGGCTTCATCCGGCTTACCCTGATTGTACAGAGATTTCCAGAGTAGCGTATAGCCGTTGACGAATTCCGGATCAAGTGCGATCATCTGACGGGCGTATTCTTCGGCCATAATCCAGTCTTCTGCCTTAAAAGCGGAAGTGGCAATACTTTGGAGAACCAGAATATCGTCGGGGCTTTCGATGAGTACTTTTTTAAATTGATATTGTGCAGACTCGTAATCACCTAATTTATAGTAGATCTGTGCAAGCAGGTACATGACATCGACATCGTTTGGGTAATCTTCAGATAGTTTTCTGGCAATTTCCTTGGCTTCATCCAAACGATCCTGCATCGCCAGAAACTGAATTCTAAGTTCCTGTAGCTTTACCGATTCATGGTGATCTGTCAACACATCATCTAATATGGCCAGCGCCTTGTCTTTATGTCCCTGGTCAAACAGAATCTGGACATAATATAAAACGATATCTTCATCAAAAAGTCCCTTATCCATCACTATTTCAGAAGTTTTGACCAAATCTGCTGTATCATCCAGCATATAATAGCATTTAATTAACGCATTGTAGCTGCTAACTTCGTCACCACGGATTTCCAGAGCTAACAAGAATTTCTCGGTTGCCTCGGTTAGGAGAGAATCTTTATCAATCGGTAAAATTGCTTTAATTGCCTCATTGAATTTATTGGCCCCTTGAGAATGAATTTCTGCCCACAGGCGTTTTAACTGATCCTGAGCGCTGATTCCACCGGGATACGTATAATTGGGATTGATTTCAATGACTTTTTCGAGATACTTTTTCGCCGCGATCCATTCCTTTTTTGGTAAGTGAACCTGGACTGCCAGCAGAAACGGGACTTCGGGATTCATGGGCTCTTTTTGTAGAGCGATCAATAACTGTTCTTCCGCGGCCGCAATATTGTTTTGCTGAAAATACACTTTTGCGGAGGTCACTTCCGGGCTTTGACAGGAAGCCAGGAAAAATGATAGCAGCAAAAACAACGCTAGTGTGAATAAAAGAATTCTAAGTTTCATTCGATAACTCCTCAAGGTTCATAAATTAGCAATCAAATTTATCATTCAAAAAACTACTTTTCAAGAAAGATATTATAAGAAATTATAGGGTGTTCCGAATCTACCCTTTTCAGTTATTATGCCGGCAATGAGTTTATTTGGCGTGACATCGAAGGCCGGTGAAATCGCCTTGCTGTTCATGGGAGAAATCTGAGTCCCGAATAGATTTCGGACTTCGTTGCCATCCCGTTCTTCAATCGTTATCTGCTGTCCCGATTGTATACCGGGATCGATTGTTGACGATGGTGCGGCGATGTAGAATGGAACATTGTGAAAATCAGCCAGAACAGCCAGCCCATAAGTACCGATTTTATTGGCGGTATCTCCGTTGGCGGCAATTCGATCGGCTCCGACAATAACGGCATCAATATTTTGTGTCGACATGACATATGCTGCCATATTATCACTGATTAATGTATACGGCACTTTTTCTTCGGTCAACTCCCAGGCCGTCAGTCGAGCACCCTGCAGCAGTGGCCGGGTTTCATCAACATATACATGGATGTCTTTTCCGTTTTGATAAGCGGTAATAATAATTCCCAGTGCTGTTCCAAGACCACCAGTAGCCAGACCGCCGGTATTGCAGTGCGTCAGTATATTTGCTTTTTCCGGGATTAGATTCTGTCCATGCCGGGCGATGGCCTGGCACATGGCAATATCTTCTTGATGAATAGTGAGAGCTTCCTGGTATAATCGGTCCCAGATGTCAGGAACGGGTTTATGTTTCATCGATTTTGCGACAGATTTCATTCTTTTTAATGCCCAGGACAGATTGACGGCAGTCGGTCTGGTGCTGTTTAATATTGCCGTAATCTCATCCAGCTTTTCTAAAAATATTGTGGACCCTGAATTGATAAAAGATTTTAGACCGACAACCAGACCGGCGGCTGCTGCGATTCCGATAGCCGGTGCGCCTCTGATTGCCAGTCGTTTTACTGCGTCAGCCATATCGAGATGATTTTTAATTTCAATCTGTTTGTATTCAAGGGGTAAAAGGGTTTGATCGACGATGAAAAGTCGATTGTCTTCCCAGAATAGTGGTTTAATCATTTGATCTCTGTTTAAATTGTTACAAGCTTTCGAAGGGCATTATACCGTATTTCAATCTGTTCCCGGCTAAGCTGGATTAAACCATCAGTACTGAATTTTTCAACTGCAAAAGAACCCATCACACAACCATAAACAAGTGCTTTTTTCAATGCTGTAAAATTGATCTTTTCACAGCTTGTCAAGAATCCCATCAGTCCTCCGGCGAAACTGTCACCGGCGCCGGTGGGATCAGTTGCCTGTCTGACGGGAAACGCCGGCGCGTAAAACAGTTTGGTGTCATAGCTGAGGAAAGCACCGTGCTCACCTTTCTTTATAACGATATGCTGCGGTCCCATCGTGTGAAGTTTTTCCAAACCGGATAACAGATTGGTTTCTTTGGATAAAAGAGTCAACTCACTGTCATTGATGATCAGCAGATCGACTTTCCGAATAACCTTAAGGAGATCATCGAGTGTTGTATTTATCCAGAGATTCATTGTATCAAGGGCGATATATTTTGGATTGATAACCTGATCCAGTACATCCAGTTGTAGAGATGGTTGGATATTTCCCAGAAACAGAAAGGGTGTTTGCCTGTATTCTTGTGGAATGACCGGCTTGAAGTCAGCGAAAACATTCAAATCGGTATATAGTGTATCACGTTGATTAATGTCTTCATGATAAACACCGCCCCAACGAAAGGTCTTTCCTTCAACAATTTCCAGTCCGCGAATATCGACGTTGTGTTGTTCCAGCATTGCGAGGGCTTCATCGGGATAATCAGTTCCTGCAACACCCACCATCCGCGGGGATGTAAAATGCGAGGCTGCCATGGAGAAAAACACGGCACTGCCACCCAACGCGTCTTCTCGCTTTCCAAAAGGTGTTTCAACATCATCGAAGGCGACAGATCCGACCACAAGGACTGAATTGCTCATGTGATTCCTGTTTTAAACATTATCAAATTTACCCGAAAAGATACAAAATTTCAGTTTTGTTTCCAATATCCTAAATCATTGGTAAATTAAACCCATGAAATACCGGTTTTGTTACATCTGTGGGAATGCAACGATCATTCGGAAAATTGACGGCCGAAAACGCTCTTATTGTGAAAGTTGTGGAATCCCGTTATACGAAAATCCGATTCCGTCTGTGGCTGTTGTGCTGATCGATCCGGATCGGCGAATTTTACTTGTCCGTCGCAGTGCGGAGCCGGGAATCGGCGAATGGTGCCTGCCGGGCGGGTTTATTGAAATGGGAGAAACGCCTTCCCAGGCAGCCGTCCGCGAACTCCAGGAAGAAATCGGAATTGAGATCGAACCACCGCAATTACTGAATATCGGATCTCACCTGAATGGGTATTATGGAGACGTTCTGATTATTGGATTCAGTGCCAATATCAATTCAGCCAGTGAACTGGTACCCGGTGATGATGTCAGTGAAGCCGTTTTTTTTCCGTTGAATGATCGACCGCAAATGATTTTCAGGGTGCATGAAGAATTTGTTGAATTATGGCGAAAAAGAAATGAATAAAACTACCGATAATTGTCAGGTACTGCTTGCCATGAGCGGCGGGGTGGATAGTTCGGTGGCAGCATTTGTACTAAAGGAACAGGGGTATCAGCCCGAAGGAGTGACCTTTAAACTCTGGTGTCATGGATCAGATAATCGGTACCCGGAAATAATCCAAAGAGCTCAATCCGTTTGTTCGAAATTAGAGATTAAGCATCATGTACTGGACATTGAAAAAGAGTTCAAAGAGACCGTTGTACAGCAGTTCGCCGATGATTATCTATCCGGCATTACACCCAATCCCTGTGTTTTTTGTAACCGTTTTATCAAATGGCGGCATCTGCTGGCAACGGCAGATAGATTGGGTATTCCCTATGTGGCGACCGGGCATTATGTCCGGCTTGAGAAAAATGCAGACGGATACCATGAAATTCTGAAGGGAGTTGATCCGTCAAAAGACCAATCCTATATGCTCTGGCAATTGTCTCAGGAGGCGCTAAGGCGGACACTTTTTCCGCTTGGTTCACGCTTGAAAAATGATATCAAAGCAATTGCCGATAACTTATGTTTACACGATGGCGAACAGAAAGAGAGTCAGGACGTCTGTTTTCTGCCTGACAATGATTATCGTGAGTTTTTACAGTCGTATTGTCCGGAGCGAATTGCGGAAATATCACAGGGTGAATTAGTGAATGACAATTTACAGGTTCTTGGTTTTCACAATGGATTTCATAATTTTACCATTGGTCAGCGCAAAGGCTTTAAAAAGGGTTTTTCAAAGCGGAAATATGTAAAGGAAATTGATGCCGCAAACAATCGGGTTATGATTACTGACAATGAGCAGCTTTTTAGTCGGCAAATGACCATCAGGGATGTAAATTGGGTCGGCGCGCCACCGGCGAACAGGATTGAAGGAATTGTGAAAATCCGTTACAATCATAAAGGCGTCCAAAGCCAAGTAAGTGCCATAGATAAAAATCGCTATCTCGTTGAATTTTCGGAACCGCAACGGGCAGTGACTCCCGGACAATCGGCGGTCTTATATTTGAACGACCGTCTGATATTAGGTGGAATTATTGTTGGCGGTGACAAACCAAATTATCAGGAAATCAAGCATGTCTAAAAAAATCCGTGTATCAACTATTTTAAAAAGGAAAGCCGAAGGTATAAAAATCACCGCATTGACCGCTTATGATTATACCTTCGGCTATCTGCTGGATGAAGCCGGTGTCGATCTAATCCTGGTCGGTGATTCCTGCGGCAATGTCTGTGCCGGTTATGAAACGACCCTGCCGGTTACGGTTGATGAAATGATTTATCACACTCGCTCGGTACGTCGGGGTGTGAACCACGCATTGTTGGTGGCGGATATGCCGTTTATGTCTTACCAGGAAACACTGGAACAGGCGTTGCATAATGCCGGTCGGTTTATGAAGGAAGGTAGTGCCGAGGCGGTGAAGTTGGAAGGCGGTGAACATATTTGCAGTACAGTTCGTCAAATTGTGGAAATTGGTATTCCGGTAATGGGACACCTCGGTTTCACTCCCCAGAGTGTGCACGAATTTGGTGGGTACAAGGTGCGCGGCAAGGATTCTGCAGAAGCAGAAAAGATGAAAGTTGATGCGTTGGCATTACAGGACGCCGGAGTGTTTGCGATAGTACTGGAAAAAATACCGACGCTGTTGGCAAAAGAGATTTCCGAAATACTGACAATTCCGACGATCGGTATTGGCGCCGGTCCATATTGTAACGGACAGATTCTGGTTTCCTACGATATGCTGGGCTTATATGACAGAGTGCAGTTTAAGTTTGTCCGCCGGTATGCTTCGCTGGCAGATGAGATTCGTAAAGCAGTGACCAATTATTGTGATGATGTTAAAAACAATGATTTTCCATCATTGAATGAAAGTTTTTAAGGACTCTGAGACTGGCATGCAAATAATTAACGAGATCGATAAGTTAAAAACCGTTCTGATGGATTACCGAAAAACCGGAAAACGCATCGGTCTGGTTCCAACCATGGGATATTTCCATGAAGGGCATTTATCTCTGATTGATGCTATCCGGGGAAAGGTGGATATTGTGGTTGTCAGCCTGTTTGTGAACCCAACCCAATTTGGACCAGCTGAGGATTTGGATCGCTATCCCCGGGATTTTAAGCGGGATGAACGTTTGGCTCGGGAACGGGGTGCCGATATCATTTTTTATCCCGGTGTAAAGGAGATGTATCCCGAGCCCTTTTTTACCTATGTTGTTACAGATCAGTTATCGGAAGTATTATGTGGAAAATCCCGGCCGGTTCATTTTCGAGGTGTGACGACAATTGTGGCTAAATTGTTTAATATTGTTCAGCCCGACGTGGCAGTTTTCGGACGGAAAGACGCCCAACAGCTAATTATCATCCAGCGGATGGTTAACGATTTGAATTTTCCGGTTGAAGTTATCGTTGCGCCGATTGTCCGGGAACCTGATGGTTTGGCGATGAGTTCCCGGAATGTTTATTTGTCTGAAGATGAACGAAAACAGGCACCGATTATTTATGCGGCTTTGCAGAAAGCGTTTGAGACTGTTCAAAACGGGGAAACAAACGCGGAAAAAATCAAACAGTTAATTCGACAAAAAATCGAATCCGCAGAACTGGCTCGTATAGAATACATCGAACTTATCGCTGAGAGAGATTTACAGCCGGTTGACCGGGTTGAACCAGGCTCATTTGTCGCTGTTGCCGTCTTGTTTGGAAAAACGCGCCTGATTGATAATTTGGCTTTTTTCAATTGATTTACAGTGGAACTTTTTCTTCCGACCGGCCGTTATAATTATTGGTGCTATTTGAGGTAAAAAGGCCGGGGGAAGAGGAATTTAAGCTGTCTTTACTCTTGACAAACTCAGGCAAATCCGTTAAAATGAGCTGTGTTTCTGAATTTTATAAAAAGGTAATCAAACGATGCGAAAAACTACATGTTTGATAACAGTTGTCTTGTTATTGGTTAGTGTGCTGCCCCTGCAGGCTCAACTGAAAAGTCAGTTGCCGAAACCACTGGCCGTAGAAGATGCCATTCAGATTCCGGGAGTTGGTTCCAATAATTCGTTGTTAAGCTTCATAGATCCCAATCGCTTTTTTATGAATCAATCCTATTCGCTTTCCTATTCGAGTTATGCTGGCGGATCGTCCATGGGTGTCTATCAGAACCAGATGTCCTATATTTTATCGGATAAATTAATGATGAACGCCCGGCTTGGTTTTATGCATAATCCTCTTGGTATTGGGAATTATTCCACCAATCAGACAAATTTAATGGATAACCTGATATATGGTTTTGATCTCAGTTATAAACCGAAAGATAATGTATTCTTTAATATTCGCTTTGATAAACGGCCATATTACTCTCGCAGCGGATTTTATCCCTACGGCTATTCATATTATTAATTGGTGAAATAGTGGCAAAACGAACAGTCAAACGACCCATTCATAAAAGGAAAAAGAAAAACAATGTCCAGAATCCGGATATTCAGAAGTGGTTTCTGAATCTGGCGATTTTTTCATTATCTGTTGTAATCGTCGGATTTATTTATTCCATGGGTAAGCGAATTGTTCAGAATCCTGATAAGGTTGTTCTGAGCCAGGTCAATGAAGTGATTCCTGATTCCGTACCCTATCAGGGCATTGTAATTGAAGTACTGAATGGCTGTGGGACACCGGGACTGGCCCAGAAATTTACCAATTATTTACGTTCCGAGGGATTTGATGTTATTTATACGGGAAATGCAGATCACCTGAATTATCCCAACACACTGCTGATTGAGCGGGTCGATAATTCAGGTAAAACTGATGAGGTTAACAAAGCCCTTGATCTGAACTCCGGACAGATAACGGTCAATCTTGATCCATCACTCCACGTTGACCTGACACTGATATTAGGCAAAGACTATAACCGACTGCCGGTCTATGAAAAAGTTCTGGCGCTCAGAGAAATCTACTAAACTGAATGACTCCTAAAAAAACTGTGAAATCTAAGGACAACATTTACTTGTTGGCCAAGAAAGCGGCTGAGGCGGCACTTAATAAAAAAGCCACAGATATTACGATCCTGACCCTTAAAGATTTAACATCCGTAGCGGATTATTTTGTTATCTGTACTGGTGATGTGGATATGCACGTCAAGGCCATCGTCGATGAGATTAAAAAAGAATTAAAGCATGATATCAAACCCTGGCACATTGAAGGGTATCAGCACCTACACTGGGTGCTCATTGATTTTGTTGATTTTGTGGTGCATGTATTTCATAAAGAGACCCGGGATTATTATAATATCGAACGGCTCTGGGCTGATGCTCCGATTGAGAAATTAACCACTCCAACTACCGACGCTTCAAATCTGCCAGCTTGATTCAGATAACTATTTCAAGTTTTAAGTAATAAAAATTAAATCCATCTTTCATTGCAGGAATGCCGGGTTGCCTGTAAATTACGGCGATTAAAATTGAGAGTAGAATGACAGATAAAATAGAACATCTGATACAATACGCTTTAAAAGTGCTGCTGATTGAGCCCGAAGTTCCCATCAGCATTGAACGTTCCCGTCGGCCTGATCATGGCCATTTTACGTCAAATATTGCCATGCTTCTGGCGAAACCGCTGAGACGGGCGCCGATGACAATTGCTGAAGAAATCGTCAAAAATATGGGAAAGATTCCGGAAAGTATCGAGAAGATTGAGATCAAGAATCCAGGGTTCATCAATTTTTTCATAGCGCCGAAAATTTATCAAACAGTTGTCAGTGATGTTTTAATAAAGCAACAGGATTTCGGGCGTTCGGAATTAGGTAAAGGCGCCAAAGCGCTGGTGGAATTCGTCAGCGCGAACCCGACCGGGCCGCTAACGGTGGGACACGGCCGTCAGGCTGTCCTGGGTGACTCAGTCGCCCGGATTCTGGAATGGAACGGTTATCAGGTTGATCGGGAGTATTACTATAATGATGCCGGTCGCCAGATGCGGATCCTGGGGCAGTCGGCTTATATTCGATACCGCCAATTACTGGGTTATGATGACCAGTTGACGGACGAGCATTACCAGGGTGAATATATTATTGACATTGCCCGGAGTATCCAGGAAAAATACGGTGACCGGTTCAATAATCAGCCGGATCACGAAATATTTAGAAACACTGCTGAAGAGGCCGTATTTGCCGATATCCGAAACACACTTAAAGTGCTGGGAATTGTCTTTAATTCCTTCTATAATGAACAAAGTTTGTACGATGATGGCTTGATCGATGATGTTCTAAAACGTTTCAAAGCATATGGTGCGACCTACGAAAAAGACGGGGCAATCTGGTTCCGGGCTGGTGATTTTGGTGCTGCCGATGACCGGGTGTTATGGAAAAGCGTGGTCGATGAAGCGACCTACCGCTTGCCGGATATTGCCTATCATGAAACCAAAATTAAGCGTGGTTACGATCTGATTGTGGATATTTTTGGCGCTGACCATCATGCGACTTACCCCGATGTTATAGCCGGCTTAAAAGCGCTTGGGTATAATACCGATTCGATCCGGGTTCTGATCCATCAGTTCGTGACATTGACACGTAGCGGTGAAAAGGTTAAAATGTCAACCCGTAAAGCCAATTATGTGACGCTCAGTGAACTGATCGATGAGGTCGGCAAAGATGTGGTGCGCTATTTCTTTATCATGCGGGGGATGAAAAGCCATCTGAATTTTGACCTGGCTTTAGCCAAAACTGAAGGTGATGAAAATCCGGTATTTTATCTGCAATATGCTCATGCCCGGATTTGCAGTATCCTGAGAAATGCCGAAGTGAAGGGATTTAAAAATGATTCGAGAGGCGATTTAAACTTGCTCCGGGAAGAAGAAACCCTGGCGCTGCTGGGTATATTGGGTGAATTTGAAGAGATCTGTATTCTCTGCGGTAAAACGATGGAGCCCCAGACCCTGACCACGTATCTGCAGAAACTGGCAGCGACGTTTCATAAATTTTATACGGTTCACCGGGTAATTACCAAGGATAAAGAGTTAAGCAGAGCCCGGCTGGATTTAGTAAGGGCAGTCAAAATTGTAATGTCTAATGGCTTATCTCTGCTTGGCATAAATGCTCCGGAGCGGATGTAACGAAAATTGGGAGAGTTGATTAATGTCTGAAAAAGAATCCAAACACGAACTGAGCAGGGACATCAATCCGCTACTGAGAACCACTCAGCAGTACCATTTTCAGTTGAGTATGATGGCTGACCAGAAGGCCAATATAATCATTGCGGCCACTTCAATTCTGTTTACGATATCACTGACAAATTTCGACTTCCTGGAGATGTTGTGGGGATTCGTATGCCTGGCAACATTTTCGCTGGTCGCATTGATTTTCGCGATTCTGGCTGTTTACCCGTCATATGAGGGTAAAAAAGACAGTATTCCGGGAATCGACAGCATCAATCCACTTTTTTTCGGGCACTTCACAATGTTTAGCTATGATGAATATTACAAGGCAATGGAAAAATTAATGGGCAGTAGTGCCGCAATTTATGAAGCCCAGATAAAAAATATTTACCAAATGGGCCAGGTACTGAAAAACCGCAAATACAAATTTCTAAAATACAGTTACCGGGTCTTTTTTACCGGATTGATATTATCTGTGATCTTGTTTGCCATCCAACTGTTAAAAATTGTTTACTGAACCTGTTTGATAACACCCCGATTCTTTTTATTTAATAGAAATACGTTGTAAAAATGCGGGTTTTTAACAATAATTGTGCCATTTGCCTGCATGGCTTGCTTTAGGATAGCAAAAATCGTAAATTGGCCGACGTAGTATAGGGAGTAATGAGCAGTTATTTTATTATAAATGAAAATTTTGCTAACGGGATTGTTGATCGTACCAACTAGATTTTGGAGACGATAGAAGAGAAAATACCATAAACAGATGAATGAAATAATCTTACAAATACTCACAGTGACCAATAGGGTAGAAAAATGAAAGCGATTGGCATTATCCCTGCACGATTTCAATCGACTCGTTTGCCGGGAAAGCCACTCGTTCCGATTGCGGGGAAATCACTGATTCAGCGGGTTTATGAGAACGTTTCCCAATGTCACCGTCTGGATGAACTGATTGTAGCGACTGATGATGAACGGATTATGAAGGAAGTTCGGAGTTTTGGCGGCAAGGCTGTTATGACACCAAGCGCATTAGCTTCCGGGACCGATCGCTGCGCTTTTGTGGCAAAATCCCTGGATGCCGACATTATTGTCAACATTCAGGGCGATGAACCGTTTCTGGATATCCGGTTGCTGGATTGGGCGATCAAATTGCTCACCGATGTCCCGGATATAAATATCGTTACAGCTGCCAAAGTGGGAATCAGTACTGATGAACTGAATAATCCGAATGTTGTTAAAGTCCTGGTTGATAAAAATCAAAACGCTTTGTATTTCAGCCGCCAGAATATTCCCTACATTCGAAATCATGAAGCGTTGACTGTTCATCCGGCGATGCAGCATATTGGTATATATGTGTTTCGGCAACACTATTTACAGAAATTTGTGGAATTGCCCCAAACTCTGCTGGAACAGCTGGAACAATTAGAACAACTGCGGATTCTTGAAAACGGGGAGAAAATCCGGGTAGTTCTGACTGATAAAATTTCACTCGGGATTGATACGATGGACGATGTCAATCATGCAGAAAGGATATTAAAGTCGAATGAAGCCTGAGACTCCAACCAAATATATTTTTGT
>JAFGXZ010000168.1 GCA_016936335.1 Fidelibacterota bacterium | reverse complement strand
GTATAGGAAAAATGCCGACCGATTTTCTGGGATTGACGCGCCTCGAATTTCACCTGCAGACCTTCTCCCGGATAATAGGCTTTACCCCTTCGGAAGGAATACAAGGGTTTGGGTATCCTGTACAGACTGCCTTCTTGAGCAAGTACTCCCATCCGGACAGCGTAGTCGTAACCGTAATCGACATCAATGTCAAAAGTCCGTGAATTTATGAATTTTTGGCTGACTGCGATAAGCGATCCATGACAAAACAATCCCGGATTATTTGAACGGCCGGGAATAATGATATTGGATGGATCGTGCCCGGGTTTTAGGTTTTGCAACTTGGGTTTTGCGGAGGGAATCTCGTCAATATATTCAAAATGGTCACTGATAATAAATCCGGCATCTGTCAGCCGAAAATATTCAAAATAAATATTAATCGATTCCTGACTGATATCGACATCATCGCCGGGTGTATGGAGGAACAGCAGATCGCAATTTAAAAGCCCTTTTTCTTTGGCGCATAAAATCGCTTCATTGAAATTCTTAAAAACTCCAAAACTCATTATAATCCGGTCTGAATATTTATCAGGAAAATCAGCTAACAGATTGCGATTACCTTCGGATATAATTAAAATTGTACTTGTTTTGTCTGTACTACGAAGGGTTTTATTAATAACTTCCCTCAGCTGATTTAATCCGTTCGGATCAATTTCACTGGCAAAGAAAAGCATAATCGCTTTCATTTACGGACCTTTCGGTTTGGAATTGAAAATCCCGTGCTGACAACTCCTAAAAGCGCCTCAGTTTCAGTCAGCATATTGAAATCAATCAATCTCATAAAACTCATCTCTATTTAACATCACCTTTCAGTTAGTAAGTTAACCATTCTAATTGCAAAAGTACAGTAGATTTAAGTAGCAAAAATTATTTTTACATCTCTGTGGACAATTCCGTAAATTACAGGTATTAAGAAGGGGTATATTGTGAAATTTCTAACTTTTATTACGGCAATCCTTTTTACCATTAACCTTAATCAATGCACCGGCTCAAAGACACCGGAAGCACACTCGATTCAATGGCTAAATTCCATTGATTCAGCCCTTGTCACAGCCCGGAAATTAAATAGACCAATCATGATTGACTTTATGGCGCTTTGGTGCCCTCCCTGCAAGGCTATGGAAGATTCCACCTTCAATCAGCCGGCAGTCATTGAAAAATCCCATCAATTCGTCACGTTACGAATAGATGTGGATAATCAACCTGATGTTGCCGTTAAGTATAACGGAAACGCCCGGAAGTATGGCGGCGTTGGAATTCCCAATCTGCTGTTTTTATCACCAGATAATGAAAAAATTAAACACGTTATTGGTTTCCATAACGCTGATCAGCTGATTGCAGTCATGGATTCTGCGCTCCAACAGTTTTCAGAGCCGCAGTAAGTCAGGTTTATTTGAAAAATTCGTCCCGCTCAGTTCGGGTACTTTCGAAAATATAATGCAATAAATCGACATCTGCTTGCATCTGCTGACGCTTTCGTCTGGAAAACATCCGTTTTTGCGTATCGATCGATTTTTCAACTTTAAATGTAAAACTCCCGCAACTTAAGTACTTCATATAACTGACAAACGACGGGACATCGTCATCGACAAAACCATATAAATAGCTGCTCACTCCAATGGTTTTTCCCGTGAAAATGCTGGTATTGATCGCGGATTTTGTATAATCACCAATCACACAGCCTAAAAACTGCTCCCCTGTATTGATTTTTTCATTGCCCTTTTTGACGCGAATTTCACCATAGGTATTTTTCAGATCGGAATTACAGGTTCCGGCACCCAGATTTACCCATTCACCGACAAAGGCATTTCCTAAAAACCCGTAATGCTGTTTGTTTGAATAATTCATAAAGATCAGTTCAGTGACCTCGCCCCTGATTTTACAAACATCGCCAATAATCACCCGGTCTTTAATTACCGTATGTTCCAAAATTTTACAGTTCTTTCCGATCATCACCGGACCTTCAATGGCAGTAAAGGGAAATATTTCGGTTTCATCATCGATTATTATTATTCCTGGATTACTGTTAAAGTGAACATTGGGACCAATTTTTACATTTTCCCCGACATATACGTTCGTCTGGATTTCTGCCCATTTTTTCGTTCCCTGCATAAACTCCAGATTCTCTCTACAGATCCGTTTATGCCAGATGATTATCTCATGGGGATAATTGATCAGATCCAGGTCAGTATTTCCCGATTTTATTCTTCTTATATTGGCAAGACTCGGTACGGCTCGGGCATTGATCAGCAAACCACCGGTTTTCTTATGACTATTTTTGCTCGACTGAAAATTGAAAAAAGACGTCATTTCATCCCGGATCAGGAATTCAATGGAATCGTTGGGAAAAGTGACTTCCAGCAGTTTTTTCAGCGTCCAGCCGCCCACAGGAATCTGAAAGGCCGGGCGCATCAGGGTTATTGGAAACAGATCTACGACTTGTTCATCTTCATAAACGATTATTTTCATCACTACTCCACGGTTACTGATTTGGCTAAATTACGGGGTTTATCGATATCACATCCACGTTTATCGGCGATATAATAGGCCAGCATTTGCAAAGGCACAACTGTCAGAAACGGGCTGAGTTCCACGATAGTTTCGGGAATGAAGATCACCTGATCTGCCAGTTCGGTAATCCGCCTGTCATGATCATTAGCAACGGCAATCACGATCCCATTCCGGGCTTTGACCTCCTGGATATTAGACAGGACCTTTTCATAGGATTGGTCTCGGATACAGATAAATACTGTCGGCATATTGCGATCAATCAAAGCAATCGGGCCGTGTTTCATTTCGGCAGCGGGATACCCTTCGGCATGGATATAGCTGATTTCTTTCAGTTTCAAGGCTC
>JAFGXZ010000167.1 GCA_016936335.1 Fidelibacterota bacterium | reverse complement strand
TTATACTCAGCTTCCATATGAAAATCTTAGCAAAATAATAAAATTGAATCAAAACCGGGACCAAAACCATTTTCGGCTCCCGGAAGAAGTCATTACCGATCATGAGCGGCTTCGGCTGGGCGGTACCTGCTTTTCACTGACGTTTTTCCTGAAAACCATTCTGGACTATATTGGATATAAGACAGATTTTCTGATGGCGGATATGCGTTCCGGTGAAAATTCTCATTGCGCATTAATTCTAAAACAGGACCACAAGGAATATCTGATCGACCCCGGATACCTGCTTGCCAGTCCGCTGGATATTTCCTCAAGCAACAGCGACTGGGGAATATACCTATCCATGGAATCGGACAGGAACCGGTATTCGCTCTGGACACCCGGTGGAAAACAGATGAAAAAACGATACACTTTCATAAAAACCGCAACGACTGCTAATCAATTCTTTGAACACTGGGAAAACTCTTTTCACCAGATGACGATGCACGGAATCTGCCTCTCAAAACGGGATGAAAACGGCTTTGTTTACCTTCATAACCATTACATCAAACGGGAAGGAAATGACCTAACTTTTAAAGGTAAATTCAATGAAGAAATCTCCGAAATTGCACGAAAATATTTCAACATTCCCGAAGATGTGGTTCAAAAAGCCGAATTTGCATTAAAAGAGAATCTTCACTATGATAAAGAATTGGGGTACAAAGTCCCGATTTGGGTCAAGTAAATTAAGGCAACATAATGAAACCGGAATCAGCACAAGCAGTAAAATATTTCGTTGGGGCATTGTATTCATCAAGAGAGATTCTGGACGAAGCTGTTAAAACACTGGAGAAGCAACTCGGTCCCGTTGATTTTAAGAGTGATTCTTTTCTCTTTAAAGGTACCGATTATTACGATAATGAGATGGGCAGTCCGATTTTTCGGCAATTCTATTCTTTCACCAAACTGCTCAGCCCCGGCTTTTTGGCTGAGGCCAAATTGATCACAAATGAAACCGAAATGGTACTGGCAATCGGCGGACATCGCAAAGTAAATCTCGATATCGGGTATATGGATTATGACAAGGTTGTATTGGCTTCCGCTAAGTACGGTATTCATAAAATATACCTGAGTGACGGCATTTATGCTGATATGGCATTGCATTATGAGAAAGGTCAATTTTCTCCCTATCATTGGGCATTCATGGATTTTCGATCACCGGAATATTACCCGTTTTTTCTAAAAATCCGATCCCTATACAAAAGCCAGGTAAAACAAATCGTTTCACCTGGCTGAAATATCGTTTTTTTATAAATGTTTGCTAATCTTTCCAGATATCTACGGATTTTTTAAACTTCTCAAAGGTCAATTCCTCTCGGGCATACCGATCAACATCACTCTTTTTGACTTTCAAATAGAGCATATTCCTGTTATCGTCCCATATATGGTTAGCAATATCCACAGCTACAAGAATTGATTCCTCTTTTTTTACTGTGCGTAATGTGGGTCCGTACTGGCCCAGAATTTCAATAATTTTGCCGGTAATACTGGTTAAAATCGAGTCGATTTCTTCATCAGTTGGTCTCATAGCTTTATTAAAATCGAAGTCGAAGTCAAAATCTTCATTATGGATAGTAAAATTACGCGGAGGCAACGGGGCAGCCAACGGAGCAGGATCGGCGGGCGAAGCTTCTGCTTTTTGAGATCGACTTTTACGGATAGCTTCCTCTTTGGCTCTGACCTGTTCTTCGTGCTCTCTCAGCTCTTCTTCTTTCGCTCTTAGCCGGTTTTCTGCACTTCTTGCTTTTGCCTCAGTTTGTAACAATTTTTTCTCTAAATCACCGGCTTTCCGGATAATAATATGTTCAAACCGGTCCATGGCGGACACCGGTGAAAAGAAAATTGCTCCGTACCCATCCAGGTACATGCTGCGGGTGTTCCCGTCCCAATCGATAATATTTGTTCCCGTTTTTCGCCCTAACGAACGATCAAATATTTTCTCAAGGATATCCAGATCTCGGGTCTGTTCTGTCCCATAAGTCCGATTAATTTTAATCTGAGAACGCAATTTTGATTCATTGATCTTGCCACGTCGATAATTAGCAAGTTCACCCACGGTTGCACATGCCCGCAATTGAGACGGAACTTCCGGATCACCGTTGTTACGAATATTTATACAAATCCGATCATTATCGGATAATGATTTGACGGTACTGGCATAATCAAGAAAGAATTCATAAATCAGGTTCTCGGTTTTCTTTAATGATTTTTCTATTTCGACCTTTTCATCACCATCTTTCTGATCATTCTTATTATCCGTATCAACATGGATTGAAATTTGATTATCCTCTTCAGTATTAAAACGAATCCGTGGCAATGTCCTGACGGATCGCTTAATCATATCTGACAAACTCAACAGACCAATGCTTTCAAAGTCAAACATGACGCCAAATCCATCCAGGTATATTCCGTTCACCTGATCACCACCACTGAACAGAAAGGGGCTGTCCTGAATAATCAATTGATTCAATACATCCTCAAGTACCTCTATGTCTTGTTTAATTTTGTCCCTTTGAATGGTATCAACCGATCCAAAAACATCCACGGATAAAAGTATCACAATCACTATGAAAACCATCAGCGGGATTCCAGAAAAATTTATAATCCTGGTCATTGGGTTTTTTCTTATCTTCACTTTTTGACAATTATTTTTCTTCCGGTTTTTCATGTTTATCTCCCCTGGCTCTGCATATTCACATATTCAATAAGCGTGCCCAATGTTTGGTCCGTGCGTTGCAGCCTCTGAGCAGTTCCGTATTGAACCTGCTCAACCGCATTACTGACCATTCGCAGATCATTCTGACGTTGTTTGTCCAGCTCATCATAAAATTTATTAAACATTACCGCTATCTCGATTTTATTCCGTTTCGCATATTCATCTAATATTGTGGCAACCATCTGGTAATTTTCCTGACGCATATTATCCAGATCCGTTTGTGTAACCAACTGATCTGGCTGAATTTGTGGCCCTCGACTGAAAAGACTC
>JAFGXZ010000166.1 GCA_016936335.1 Fidelibacterota bacterium | reverse complement strand
TTTTTTTGCTGAAAAAACCGGTGGAACTTGCGTTATTTCGCCCGTAAACTGATCTTCAATTTGAAGAATCATCTCATTTGTAATCACCGGTACATCCAACGTCTGGTTTGCCGGTGATGTATTGTCTCCGGTTGCAGTACCGGTTCCCAGTGTCAGCAAAGCTTCATAGCTTTTCTGATTTTTCAGAAGAATAGGCATCTGTTTTGTTGCTTTTCCAATTAATAAAAGCAATACCCCTTCAGCAAAAGGATCCAGTGTCCCCCCATGCCCGACCTTTACTCCCGGCAGCAAGCGTTTTACCCGACGGACAATATCATAGGAAGTCAGCCCAACAGGTTTGTTGACATTTAAAATCAAGCCGGATACATCAGGATTCATCTTTTTCTTCATCCTTATGAACTGCCTGGATCAGCCGTTCAATTTTATCAACATATTCCAGAGTATCATCCTCATAAAAAAACAATTTGGGAACATATCTCAATGAGATCCGGTTGCCCAGTAAACCGCGAATATAAGAACCTTTTTTGATAATAGTTTTTAAACTCTGCTGACGTTGATCGGCGTCCTTATTATAGATACTCAGGTAGATTTTAGCTTCCCGAAGATCACTGGTCAGTTTAACACCAGTAACTGTAACCAGATTGGAACCTTCCGGTGGCAAATCCACGATGAAAATTTCACCGATAATTCGTTTAATTTCATCCGCAACACGCTGGCGGCGATAATCCACCATCAGATAATTTCCACTTTCCTGTTTAAAACCTGAACACCAGCCTGTCTTTCGACAAACTGTTCAACCTGACCGAGAATCTGGTCGACAATTTTGATTGCATTATTAATCGTCACGATTCCCAGTAAAGATCGACTGATGTGATCAAGGTAGCGCAACTCGGCAACGGACACATTAAACTGCTTCTTAAGTCCGTTTTTAATCCGGCTCAGCACTGATCGTTTGTCTTTCAGAGAATGAGTTTCTGGCAGTAATAATTCCATTTGCAAAATTCCGATTACCATTGATTATTGAAGGATATTCCTATGCCAATTTCCGTTTAACCGATTTGACGTCGAATACTTCAATAATATCACCCTGTTCATATTTTGTAAATCCTTCAAGAGCAATACCGCATTCATAGCCTTCCTGGACTTCTTTCACATCGTCTTTAAACCGTCTCAGTGAAGAAATATGGGCCTCATGAAGTGTTTCATCATTTCGTTTTATCCGTCCCATCGCATTGCGGTGAACTTTGCCTTCTTTGACATAGGAGCCGGCAATGAATCCGATTTTGGGAATTTTAAAAATTTCCCGAATTTCGATGGTCCCAAGATGTTCTTCGACTTTTTCCGGACTGAGAAGACCCTCAAGTGCAGCCTTGATATCATCCATTAATTCGTAGATAATGCTGTAATGCCGGATTTCAACATTTTCTTTTTTGGCAACCTCTTTTACTTTCGGATTTGCGGTGACATTAAATCCGATAATCACCGCTTCCGATGCTTTTGCAAGCAATACATCACTTTCGGATATATGACCCGCCGCTTTGTGAGTGATACTAACCGCAACTTCTTCATTTCCGATATTTCCCAGAGACTCACTGATCGCTTCTACAGAACCGTCCACATCGCATTTCAGGACGACATTCAGCTGTTTTATGCGACCTTCGGCAATCTGCTGGGAAATGGTATCCAGCGTCCATTCCTTGGCCTGGCGGAATTGCTGTTCACGCTGAATTTTCTGACGCTCGGATGCTATCTTGCGGGCTTCCCGTTCATCATCTACTACGGCAAACACATCCGCCAGATTTGGCAGAACATCAAATCCCACAATAACTGCCGGATCGGAAGGTTCCACCTTTTTCAGACGGTGACCGCGTTCATCATAGATCGCCCGGATACGACCGGCAGCTGGACCACAGACGAAGGGATCTCCAATATTTGCGGTGCCCTTCTGGATTAAAATCGTCGCAATGGGACCATGCCGTTTATCGACTTCTGCTTCAATGACCGTACCTTTAGCGGCAGTATCGGCATTCGCCTTTAACTCCAGCATTTCGGATTCCAGTAATAGTAAATCAAGCAGATGATCGATACCCTGACCGGTTTTTGCCGATATTTCGGCTACCTGAACAGAACCGCCCCAATCTTCCACCAGAACGCCATGTTCGGATAATCCACGCTTGACTTTATCAACGTCGGCTTCTGGTTTATCCACTTTGTTGATGGCAACCAAAATCGGCACCGCGGCCGCCTTGGCATGATTAATGGCTTCAATCGTCCGCGGCATCACTCCATCATCCGCAGCGACAATAAGTACCACAATGTCGGTAACCTGAGCCCCCCGGGCTCGCATCGCCGTGAATGCTTCGTGACCGGGTGTATCCAGAAATGTAATTTGTTTATTGTTTTCAAGCACCACTTTGTAAGCGCCGATATGCTGAGTGATTCCTCCAGATTCGCCGGCGACCACATTGGATCGGCGAATGTAATCCAGCAAAGAGGTCTTGCCATGATCCACATGTCCCATGATTGCGATCACCGGAGGACGGGGAACAGCGTTTTCAATATCTTCTTCGCTGTCTTCAATTTTCAGGACCTCTTCCCCGTACTGCTCTACCTGTTCGGCAATATAATCGTATTCATCGGCGATTAGTGTAATTGTATCAAAATCAAGGCGCTGATTGATCGTTACAAACATTCCCATCTGGATACAGGTCGAAATCAGATCGGCAACATCCACATCCAGCATCGTTGCCAAGGTTTCCACGGTCGCAAATTCACTGATCCGGATTTTATTGACTTCAGGCTGTTCATCGTCTCTTTCGATTTCCTGTTTCCGGTATTTCTTCTTGGTTGATTTTTCATCCATCTTCGCCATTGTACGACGAATCGATTCATCAACTTTACGGTTATCAATATTGGCTAATCGTTTACCTTTCTTACCTTTTTTGGTGTCTTCACCGACACCGACCCGGCGTTTGCCACCTTTTTGGTCCAACCTGGATTCTATATCCGAAATTGTAATTCGTCGAAGCTTTCGCTTTTCCTTTTTCTTTTTCTTTTCATCCTTGACTTCGCCTTCTTTCGGAGCAG
>JAFGXZ010000165.1 GCA_016936335.1 Fidelibacterota bacterium | reverse complement strand
CCCTGAAATCAACCCTGAAATCAACCCTGAAATCAACCCTGAAATCAACCCTGAAATCAACCCTGAAATCAACCCTGAAATCAACCCCTGACAGACCGGGCAGACCGGGCAAACAACCCCGTCAGGTCCCGACAACCCTGCAGCAGACAAACACACGAAAATACACCTGCCCAAACCCCCTAACACAGTTCGGAATGACAGATATCTAATATTGAATAGTTATTATAAAATATGGGGTAAAAGATATGGAAGTTCCTTCAGGCACAGGGCAGTCAGGGCAAAAATAATCACTCAATCACCCAAAATGTGAATTCCAACCAACATACGATATACAGGTGAGATAATCACTAAAATATATTATTTCCAAAAAAACAAAATATCGAAATTAAATTTCTCAAAATCCCCAATCTTCCTGATTCTCCTTTCACTTGACCAAAAGGCCGCAATTTATTTATATAAGCAACAAAGAACGAATAACTTGCAAGCTCAATAGCATTGCATGCCCGCGGGCATTACGGAGTGAATTCACATGAAGTTTGAGCGCAAAGAAGAAGCAGTCTCACCGGTCATCGGTGTGATTCTGATGGTGGCCATCACGGTCATCCTAGCTGCCGTCATCGCGGCCTTCGTGATCCCGATGGCGCAGAATGTTGAGACGACCAAGAGTGTTGCGGCGACTGTAAAACAATCTAGTGCCAATACAATTACGGTAACCTATCAGGGCGGCCAGGATAATGCAGATGTTTTATCGATATTTGTAACTACGCCAAGTAGTACCCGGGCCGAAATGTCCACTATTGTTGGTTCATCACATGCATTCCCTGGCGGCACATCCGGTCAGGATCACGTCGTTATCGTAGCTGTATTCAAAGACGGCTCAGAACAAGTCATCTATGATGGCTACGTCTAAACTTTTTTTCGATCTTTTTATTATCAAATACCATAAATATCAATTAAATGGGTAATTCCATAGAATTCTCTCTGCAAAATTTCTATTTAATAACAAGATCCCTAGTTTATAACCACAAACTCACCATTCTCTGTGCATTGCTCATTTTCTTATCATCATTCGTACTGATTTCAACTTTTACCGACCAGGGTTTGTATGCCGATGATTCATGGATTACCTTAAATCAACTGCACCAACTCGACCAAGGCGACCAGCTTATCTACAACGAGGGTAAATATGGGTTCGATGAAAACAACACGCCAAACCAATATTTTGTAAAACGCGGTAATATCCTAATGTATTCGCTCTTTTTACCGATACTATCATATCCTGCTTTAAAAATCATCCAATTCTGGGGTGACTTTTATCAATACTTTATTTTCACTATCTGGACTCTGGCGTTGATTGCCATAGCTCTCCTAATAAACAAATACTTCCCCGACATTAGCATCTGTAATATTCGAAACAGAGCCATCTATTGGCCAAACCTCTTGATCATAATTTCAATAATAATCTACCTGCTAAATCTTGCTGTATTCTTCCCCCAGTATTTCACCCAAGGTACCGCACCATATGAAATCCCGGCGGTGATCCTGACAGACAACCTGCTCTTCGCCAGCCTGGCTGTCGTGTGTTTTTTCATTTACCAATTAATCCTATGCAAACGCCTGTATTCAGTTATGGCAACATTTGCCACCATTGCCTGCTCCTCGTACCTGATCTGGGGATCCTGTGCGAAAGACCATATGCTCGTCGCTTTCCTTCTCAGTCTGGTACTATACTGTTTCATCCGTTATTTGAAATTCGAAAAGAAAAGATCCCTATTTTTTGGATTCATCTTTATTGGCCTGGTTGCGTGGGCAAGACCGGAGGTCGGATGGTATCTCCTGATATTCTCAACTCTCTGGCTATTCCTCAACGAAGCGATAATGCAGCGTTCGAATTTTTCATGGACAGGATACATAAAATCGACGTTCATCCCACCATTGTTTACGATTGTCGGCGCGATTCCCTTTTTCCTGAATAATTATCTGCTCACAGGAAACCTATTAAAACCAGTCTGGTATTTATATGAAGAATTCAGAGCGACGGTCAATTATACCTTTATTGATGCAAGCAATCTGACATCATTCAGTATTTCTGCCTCTGAAATCATTTCCAACGCATCATCTGCAGCCGAACAAATTGGGATTGGTAAGACTATATGTAATATTTTTAGCATCATTTTCCTGACCGGGTCCAATAGTATCAGTCTCCTGGGGGTGTGTCCACTTCTTTTCTTTGGACTGATTATGCTGGCCTACTACCTTGTCAAAGAAAAACAGATGCTTACAACATTCGATAGAGAAGTGGTTCTTCTTCTTATTATAATCGGGATTGGGATATTATTAATTTATTTTGATGGCATTGATAGCATGCTCACCAGCACAGGTATGGGTCCGGACCTCCGCTATTATTCGCCATTATATTTACCAGGTTCAATTCTCGGGGTGATAATGTTAAGATATATTTTAAAGGGAAGCCAGCTCGATTTGAACCACCTGAAAAAAATAAGCCTTCTCTGTATTCTGACATCCATTATCGTATTGTGCACCTTTATCTTCCTTGTGCCATTTGACCTGCATATGCGGCTAGATTATATTTTGTTTTCCATAATCCCCATTGTATTCATGATAAACACTCTTCAGATATTCTATCTGAATAAAAGGTTCAAAATTCCTATTTCATATTTATACATACCTCTTTCGTTGATGATCCTGTTCCCGCTGCTCTGGCAGATTGAAAATTTGATTTTATTGGCTTCTTCAAGATTTGAAAATTATGGATTCTGGCTTCCAATCATGTCAGAAGTTTATCCGAAAATACCTCCACTCATTTCAGAAATTTCTTCGAAAATAATTACATTCATCTGGTGAAATCACCAAATATTAATACTCAGAATTTAAATCAGAACCTGATGCGAAAAGTTGTTGCCCAGATTTCACTGGCACTTTTTTTCTTCTTCGCCCCAATAAATTTTTACATCATCGGAAATTCACGTGGCTTTGGCATCCAGACCATTTTCTTCCGTTTCCAGATTACGGATATAGGACCTAGTTTCATCACCTTCATCCGTGATTTTCAGTTAATCCTTGAGGACTATATCCATGGAATCACGGCAATGTCATATATAGCCTGGACAACAGGTGTTTTTTTTATCATTTTCTGTCTAATATCGATACTCAT
>JAFGXZ010000164.1 GCA_016936335.1 Fidelibacterota bacterium | reverse complement strand
TCTACCATATCGGTCTTGTTCATAAATACAACGATCGATCCAACGTTTACCTGACTCGCCAATAAAACGTGCTCTCGGGTCTGAGGCATCGGACCATCAAAGGCACTGACCACTAGAATTGCACCATCCATCTGGGCCGCACCCGTAATCATGTTCTTAATGTAATCCGCGTGCCCCGGACAGTCCACATGGGCATAATGCCGGGTCTTGGATTCATATTCTACGTGGGCCGTGTTAATCGTAATACCTCGCTCACGCTCCTCCGGTGCATTGTCAATACTGTCAAATGAGCGCGCCTGGGCCAATCCCTGGGCGTTCAATATCAGCGTCATCGCTGCGGTTAATGTCGTCTTCCCATGATCTACGTGTCCGATCGTACCTACATTCACATGGGGCTTCGTACGCTTAAATTGTTCCTTCGCCATGGGCTCTCCTTAGTTTTGTAAAAATTCAGGGATAAAACCACGTGTTTTTTCGACAATTTCCCGTTGAAGCTTTTTGTCACAAACTTCATAACTGGAAAATTGAACAGTAAAGACGGCTCTTCCCTGGCTTAAAGATCTTAAATCTGTTGCATATCCAAATAATTCCTTTAAAGGAATCATTCCATCAACAATATTTATATCGTTACGTTTATCCATTCGTGTAATATTTGCTCGGCGAGAATTAAGATCATTGATAATATCGCCGAGATAGGCATCTGGAACTGAAACTTCAATAAACATTATCGGTTCAAGTATGGCTGGTTTCGCTTTGTATAATGCGTTTTCAAGTGCTAATGCAGCCGCAATTTCATATGCCAGCTCGGTGCTGTCGTTTTCCCGGTATTCAGCATCGGTCAGGGTGACCCGGATTTTATGCAATGGGTACCCGGCAATGATACCACTTTTTACACTATTCTGAATTCCTCTTTCGATCGCAGGAAAAAATTCCTTGGGAATAGCGGTTTTTGAAATTTCATTATGAATAATAACGCCATGTTCCGCTGTATTGTCGTGGGCAATCGTTAATTTCAATGCCGCAAACTGAGTCTTGTTACCGGTCTGCCGATCAAAAATACCTTCACCTTCTGCCTCAAGTTCAACGGTTTCACGGTATGAAACCTGAGGCTTGCCAACATGCGCCTTGATTTTAAATTCTCTCAGTAAACGATCGACAAGAATTTCAAGATGTAATTCACCCATTCCCGAGATAATGATCTGACCGGTTTCTTCGTCTTCGGTTATCTTAAAAGTCGGATCTTCGTAAGATAATTTTTCCAGAGCGCTACTTAAATTTTCAGAATCCGCTTTACTTTTTGGCTCAATTGTAATCGAAACAACCGGTTCAGGAAAATCCATGGATTCAAGAATAATTGGATTTTTCGAATCACAGAGTGTGTGCCCGGTAAAACTGTGTTTCAGTCCTACCAATGCGCCAATTTCGCCACTGGATAATTCTTCACGGTCTTCACGTTTGTTGGCATGCATCAGTAAAAGCCGATGAACACGTTCTCTTTTATCCACCGTGGAATTATAGATCATCTCACCTTTTCTGATTGCACCGGAATAGACCCGGACAAAACTCAAACGGCCTACGTGAGGATCGCTCATAATTTTAAAGATTAATGCTGAGGTTGCTTCATTGACATCGGCTCTCCGCTCAATAACCGTACCCTTCAGGTTCACACCCTGCACAGCTGGAATATCAAAGGGCGATGGCAGGAAGTCAATCACCGCATTCAGCAATGGTTGAACACCTTTATTTTTAAAGGCCGAGCCACAGCATACTGGAACAATTTTGTTTTGCAGAGTTCCTGTTCTTAAAGCACCCAGAATCTCTTTGGGGGTGATAACATCACCATTCAGGTATTTTGCAAAAAGACCATCATCATAATTTGCTGCTTCTTCCAGCATTTTATCACGATATTTCTTTGCAATTTCCCTTAAATCATCGGGAACATCATTCAAGTAATATTTAGCGCCCAGGGCACTGTTATCATATATGATACTTTTAAACTGAATCAGATCAATGATACCGGTAAACATTTCACCGGAACCGATCGGTAGAGACACAGCAACAGGTTTTGCTTTTAAACGATGTTGAATCATATCCAAAACATTATAAAAATCTGCACCGGCCCGATCCATTTTATTTACAAAGGCAATCCGGGGAATATGATATTTGTCTGCCTGATGCCAGACGGTTTCGCTCTGTGGCTCTACACCACCGACACCACAGAATATCGCAATAGCTCCATCCAAAACCCGAAGAGAGCGTTCAACTTCTGCTGTAAAATCAACATGACCGGGAGTGTCAATAATATTGATACGATAATTATCCCAGTAACATGTTGTTGCCGCCGAAGTTATGGTAATACCGCGTTCCTTTTCCTGGTCCATCCAGTCCATTGTGGCTGAACCTTCGTGAACTTCACCCATTTTATGCAGTTTTCCCGTGTAAAAAAGAATCCGTTCGGTCGTAGTGGTCTTACCGGCATCAATATGCGCCATAATCCCAATATTTCGAACGTTATGTGAAATTTCTTTTACCACGGATTCCCTTTTTTATCTAAAATGCGCAAAGGCTTTGTTCGCTTCGGCCATTCGGTGTGTATCATCTCTTTTTTTAATTGAAGCACCTTCACCGTCGGCAGCGGCCATCATTTCGGCTGCCAGTTTTTCTGCCATGGATTTACCAGGGCGGGCTTTTGCGAAATTAATCATCCAACGTGATGCCAATGCAAATTTCCGCTTCGGTTTTACTTCAATTGGAACCTGATAGGTCGCGCCACCAATTCGTCGTGATTTTACTTCCATAATAGGAGCAACATTATTCATTGCCTTGCGAAATACATCCAGACCCTTGGTTTTCCGTTTTTCCTGAATGAGATCCATCGCATCGTAAAATATTTTCTCTGCAACCGAACGTTTACCTTCCCGCAGTACATAACTGATAAATCTGGTTACGTCCGTATCACCATATTTGGGATCCGGTATAATTTCACGAGCAACTATTTTTTTTCTGCGTGCCATTAAGATAACTCCCTGTTATGACGGTCGTTTAGTTCCGTATCTGGATCGACTGTTTTTTCTGTCATTTACACCGCTTGTATCAAGAGTCCCACGGATAATATGATACCGAACACCGGGTAAATCCTTGACACGTCCACCTTCAACAAGAACAAGTGAGTGTTCCTGGAGATTGTGCCCCTCACCCGGGATATAAGCATTCACTTCCTTTCCATTTACAAGGCGAACACGGGCAACTTTCCGTAAAGCTGAGTTCGGTTTTTTCGGCGTGGTCGTATATACACGGGTACACACCCCTCTTTTCTGGGGACATCCACGCAAAGCGGGTGCTTTCTCTTTTTTACTTACAGTCTTTCTACCATTACGTACTAATTGGTTGATCGTTGGCATATTTTCTCCATTATATAAAAGCCTGTAAAAATACTATTTCTTTATTTTCTAAGCAATACATTTTATCTCTATTTTCCTATTTTTGCAGGGATGCCAGTTCATTTTCTTTTGAACGCTCTCTTTCACGGATTGAATCCCATTCTTCTATCTCCTGTTCAGGCTCGGAAACAAGGATATCATTGTATTTGCGAAGTCCGGTTCCGGCAGGAATCAAATGTCCCATCAGAATGTTTTCTTTTAAACCCCGTAAATAGTCCACTTTTCCGGCAACCGAGGCATCGGTCAGAACCCGGGTTGTTTCCTGGAATGAAGCGGCCGATAAGAAAGATTCCGTGTTAAGTGAGGCCCGTGTAATTCCAAGCAACATTTCGGTAAACTGAGCTGGCCTGGCCGGACGCGCTTTGGCTGGATTGCGACCTTCTTCTTTAAGGAGACGGTTGAATTTTGCAAATTCCTTTTTAGAAACCACATCTTCAATATCCCAGTCAGAATCGCCGACATTTGTAATTACAACATATTCTTTAATACGTTCGTTTTCCTCGATTAATTCATGACGATTTACCCGGTCTTTTTCAAGCAGATCGGTATCACCGGAATCTTCAATCCGGACTTTCTGCATCATCTGCCGGACAATTACTTCAATGTGCTTATCATTAATACGGACGCCCTGAAGACGATATACTTCCTGAATTTCATTTACCAGGTACTCCTGAACTTTACGCGGATCCTGAACAGCCAGAATATCCTGGGGTGCAACGGGACCTTCACACAAACGATCACCGGCTTTCACCTCATCACCCTGGTTAACCAATACGTAACGACCGTAAGGCATCTTGTATTTTTTCGGTGGACCGTCAGGACTGGTTACAATGATTTCACGAATACCTTTTTCCGTTTTTCCAAAACTGATTTTTCCATCAATTTCCGTGATTACCGCCGGATCATCCGGCTTACGGGCTTCAAACAATTCAGCGACCCGCGGCAAACCACCGGTGATATCACTAGTTTTTCCCAGTTCTTTTGGTATTTTCGCAATTACATCACCGGCAACGACTTCATCACCGGACTTAACAACCAGCATTGCCCGAACCGGCAACACAAATCCGGGATTAACAACTTCCTGCCCGTTTTCCATGCTGACAATATCTATCCGGGGCTGAATTGCACGATCCTTGGCTTCAATAACCATGGTCGATTTATGGCCGGATTCATCGGCTTCAATTCTGTAACTGACATCTTCAATCAGATCAACATACCGGACTTTTCCGTCGTGTAGTGTCAAAATCTGATCCATATAAATATCCCAACGGAAAAGAGTCTGACCAATCGTAACCTTGTCGTTTTCATTAACAAGCACATGGGCACCGTAGGGAACATTGTAGGTAGATGTAACCCGATTATTATCATCAATGAGGCTTAGCATAGTGTTGCGTGAAAGAACAACGTTATATTTATCTTTTTTATAATCAATAAATCGATAATTATCGGAAAATACTACATGACCTTTACTCTTGGCGACCGTCTCGGACTCTTCAACAATACGGGCAGCAGTACCACCAAAGTGGAATGTCCGCAATGTCAGCTGGGTGCCCGGCTCTCCAATGGACTGAGCCGCCATAATTCCAACTGCCTCACCGATGTTGATAAGTTTCCCGGTTGCAAGATTTCGGCCGTAACATTTACTACAAACACCGCGATGGGATTCGCAAGTTAATACTGACCGAATCCGAACCTGCTCAATACCGGACCGCTGGATCTGCATCGCCTTTTTCTCAGTGATTTCCTGACCGGCTTCAACAAAAATTTCATTATCATCTTCAGGATTATATATATCTTCCTGCGCTACACGGCCGACAATACGATCAGCCAGATTTTCAATGATATTTTCTTCTTTTTTCAACGCCGTAATGTCAATACCGTTAATCGTACCGCAATCCTCTTCGGAAATTACAACATCCTGAGCAACATCAACCAGACGGCGGGTCAGATAGCCGGCATCGGCTGTTTTTAAAGCTGTGTCTGCCAGACCTTTACGGGCACCGTGCGTTGAAATAAAGTATTCCACGACCGTCAAACCCTCTTTAAAGTTTGAAGTAATTGGTGTTTCGATAATTTCACCAACTTGACCGGTCATAGCCTTTTGTGGTTTAGCCATTAATCCACGCATTCCAGCCAGCTGTTTGATCTGCTCGCTACTGCCGCGTGCGCCGGAATCCGCCATCATATAGACCGGATTAAATCCTTGACGATCCGTAGCCATATGATCAATCATGACTTCCGAAAGTTTATTGGTAGTGTGAGTCCAGTTATCAATAACTTTATTATACCGTTCACCTTCTGTCAGGATTCCTTTTTTGAATTTTTTCTGAATGTCTTCCACCCGGGCAAAGGATTCCTGTAGAATTGTATCTTTTTCAGGCGGAATAAGAACATCGGAAATGGAAATAGAAACACCCGACTGAGTGGCATATTTAAAGCCAAGATTTTTCAGGTTGTCCAAAAATTTGACGGTTTCATAATTACCAACTTCCTGGAAGGACATTCCGACGATTCTTTCAACCGTTTTTTTACTAATCAGTTCATTTATATAACTGGTTCCTTTTGGCAGAATGCTGTTGAATAACGCCCGTCCGGGGGTAGTATCAATGAGTTTGCCATTTACCCGAATTTTCACTTTGGCATGCAGGTCAACCTGACCATTTTCATAAGCAGTGATTGCTTCATATATCGAAGAAAATATATATCCTTCGCCTTTGACGCCTTCTTTTTGGCGGGTGATATAATAAACACCCAAAACCATATCCTGAGACGGAATGGCAATCGGATGACCATGAGCCGGATGTAAAATATTATGACTGGATAATGCCAAAATCCGGCATTCCATCTGTGCTTCAAAGGATAACGGAACGTGAACCGCCATCTGGTCACCGTCAAAATCCGCATTGAAAGCCGCGCAGACTAGTGGGTGGATCTGAATCGCTTTTCCATTGATCAATACTGGTTGAAAAGCCTGGATACCAAGTCGGTGTAGCGTCGGCGCACGGTTTAATAGTACCGGATGATCCTTGACCACATATTCCAGCACTTTATAGACCTCTGCATCCTTTCGGTCTACCATGGATTTGGCAGATTTTGGCGTTTTTGCCAGACGACGCCGAATCAACTGGTGAATAATATGAGGTTTAAATAGTTCTATTGCCATCTCTTTCGGAAGACCGCACTGATTCAACTGTAATGACGGACCAACGACAATAACCGATCGTCCACTGTAATCAACCCGTTTTCCCAAGAGGTTCTGACGGAACCGACCTTCCTTACCTTTCAGCATATCGCTGAGGCTTTTCAGGGGCCGACGAGTTCCGCTACGGACTTCGGTTCTGCGACGACTGTTATCAAACAGTGAATCTACAGCTTCCTGAAGCATGCGTTTTTCATTGCGGAGAATAACATCGGGCGCTTTTATCTCAATCAATTGCTTGAGACGATTATTGCGAATAATCACGCGTCGGTACAGATCATTTAAATCACTGGCCGCAAAACGTCCGCCTTCAAGTGGTACAAGGGGTCTCAGATCCGGAGGAATGACCGGTAATACCGTGACAACCATCCATTCCGGTTTGTTGATCGGTTTTCCCTCACTGGGCAGAAACGCTTTAACAACTTTCAAACGCTTTAATATCTCTGTCTTCTGGGTTGCCGATTTTTTTGTCTTTAACTCTTTTTTCAGCTCTCTGACAAGAATTTCGACATCAACCTTCTGAAGCAGTTCCCGAATCGCCTCACCGCCAGTCTTTGCAATAAAAAAGTTCTGAGCTTCTTCTTCGTCAAATAATTCGGTCTTTGGACCATACTTTATCATGTTTTCAAAGTACTCTTCTTCAGTAATGACTGACTTGTACGGTAACTCTGAACCACCTTTGTTCAGCACAACATATTTTTCATAATAGACGATTTCTTCAAGATTTTTCGTCCGAATATCCAAAAGATAATAGAGTTTACTGGGGATTGAACGCAGAAACCAGATATGAACAACCGGAACAGCCAGGGTAATATGCCCCATCCGTTCCCGGCGAACTTTTTTCCGGGCAACTTCAACACCGCATCGATCACAAATTATCCCTTTATACCGAATCCGCTTGTATTTTCCGCAATGGCATTCCCAATCTTTTACCGGACCGAAGATCTTTTCACAAAACAGTCCATCTTTCTCCGGTTTGTACGAGCGATAATTGATCGTTTCCGGTTTTAAAACTTCACCGTGAGATCGGGTTAAAATCGCTTCCGGAGAGGAGAGATGAATGGTAATACTTTCAAATTCATGACTTTGACTAAAGGGTTTAGTAAAACTCATCTTTATATTTATACCTCCAGTCCCATTTTCGGGGCTAATTTATATCCATTTCTATGCAAAGGCCCTGCAATTCCTTCAATAATACATTGAAGGATTCAGGTACTCCGAAATCGGAGAAATTTTCACCTTTGACAATAGCATTGTACACTTTGGAACGACCCTCGACGTCATCGGATTTAATCGTCAGGACTTCCTGCAGTGTATAGGCGGCACCGTACGCTTCCAGTGCCCAGACTTCCATCTCGCCGAACCGCTGACCGCCAAACTGTGCTTTTCCGCCCAGAGGTTGCTGGGTTACCAGCGAGTAAGGCCCGGTCGATCGGGCATGCATTTTATCTTCCACAAGATGCGAAAGTTTCATCATGTAAATGTACCCAACCGTTACCGGATCATCGAACGGTTCACCGGTCATGCCGTCATAGAGAGTAATTTTGCCGTTTTCAGGTAATCCTGCTTTCCGCATTTCTTCGGCCACTTCTTCTTTGCTTGCACCATTAAAAACCGGGGTCTCATATTGAACACCAAGTTTTTTTCCGGCCCATCCAAGCATTGTTTCATATAGCTGACCAAGGTTCATACGGGAAGGTACCCCCAGCGGATTCAGAACGATATCAACCGGGGTTCCATCTTCCAGAAATGGCATGTCTTCCTGTGGAACAATAATCGAGACAACACCCTTGTTACCATGTCGGCCGGCCATTTTATCGCCAACCTGGACCTTACGTTTGTTGGCTACATAGACTTTTGCCAATTGCAAAACACCTGGCTGAAGATCGTCACCGACCTTGATTTTATAAATTTCCCGTTCCAGTTCTTCGTCAATTTTCTGGGATAGGTGATTATAATCCTTGAAAATTTTCCCAATTTTCTGATTGATGGTCTCATCTTTGACCCAGGGATCTTCAAAACTGAGGCTGTCGAAATCCAATGTTTCGAATAATTTTCCGGTGAATTTCGTGCCCGCCCGGACAATTGTCGTCGTGCCAAGAATATCTTTTATTGAGGTAGATGTCTGACCATCCAAAAGTTTGATTAAGATCGCATTACGGCGTTCGCGCAGTTGCTGATGTCTTTGGATACTCTGGCTGGTTTCATCCTCGATATGACGTTTTTCTTCAGCACGACTGGTTTTCCCCTTACGCTGAAATAGTTTCGTATCTACGGCAACGCCTTTAATACCGGAATCAGCCCGTTTAGAAGCATCCTTGACATCACTGGCTTTTTCTCCGAAAATCGCCCGCAGCAGTTTTTCTTCTGGAGTCGGATCGGTTTCACCGTTAGGCGTCACCTTGCCAATC
>JAFGXZ010000163.1 GCA_016936335.1 Fidelibacterota bacterium | reverse complement strand
GCGGGGCCGACGGGACTCGAACCCGCAACTTCTGGCGTGACAGGCCAGTGCTCTAACCAGTTGAACTACGGCTCCATTTTAAAAAATCGTTGAAAACTTCCGGCGTAATCCTGCTTCGCTACGCTTCGCAGAACAAGTCCAGCGTCACTTCGTTTTGCAGTTCACGCAGACCCGTGCTCTAATCCCGATGCATCGGGAAACTACGGCTCCATTTTCAAAGACCTGATCACTCAGGCGGACGCAAATTTAAAGATTTTATAATCCTGGCGCAAGCAGAATCAATCATTCATAAAAATTATTTCTACTCTAAATAATTCCGTATATTTCAACAGTGATGATATTGAAAACAGATTTTTGGAGATAAAATGGGATTCAAATGTGGCATCATCGGTCTGCCAAATGTCGGCAAATCAACCCTGTTTAATGCCCTGACTCATGCGGGTGTCGCTATGGAAAATTACCCTTTTTGTACGATTGATCCACATGTCGGCGTTGTTGAAGTGCCGGATAAACGTCTTGAATTACTCAAAAATATCTACCATCCGGAGAAAGTAATTCCAACTACTTTGCATTTTGTTGATATTGCCGGACTGGTTAGAGGTGCGTCCAAAGGGGAAGGATTGGGCAATCAGTTCCTCAGTCATATCCAGACTGTGGATGCTTTGGTGCATGTGGTGCGCTGTTTTGAGGACCCCAATGTGGCGCATATCGACGAACGACTGGATCCCAAACGGGATTTTGAGATCGTGGAGACGGAAATTTTGCTAAAAGACCTGGAGACCGTTGAAAATCGCATTCATAAAATTCAAGCAAAGGCCCGTATTGGAGACCAGCAGATGAAGAAACAGATGGCCATTCTGGAAGAGTTGAAAGAGTTGCTGTCTAAGGGAAAATCTGCGAAAAGTTATCACACTCATCCGGAGGAAGAGGCTTTTATCCGGGAATTGGCATTATTATCAAATAAGCCGGTGCTGATATTGGGTAATATATCTGAAGATGAAGCGACATCTGGAAAGAAGTCAGCATTAACGCAGGAATTTGAAAAATTTGCCCTTTCCACAGGCAACCTTTTTCTGACTGTTTCTGCAAATCTGGAATTGGAAATGGCGGAACTTGAGCCCGATGAACGGCAGTTGCTAATAAGAGAATGGCATATTCAGGAACCAGGTTTGAATCGATTGATAAATGCCGGTTATTCACTGCTGAAACTGATTACATTTTTTACAATGGAATCCAATATTTGTCAGGCTTGGACAGTAACGGTTGGCTCAGCTGCAGTCAAGGCTGCGGCTCAAATTCACAGTAGTTTTGAGGAACGGTTTATCAGGGCGGAAATCCGTCACTGGAGTGATATTGAAAAGACCCGATCCGAAAGACTGATGCATGACCAGGGATTAACGCATATCGAAGGCAAAAATTATATCGTTAAGGATGGCGATGTAATTACATTTAAACTGGCGCCAGGATAGAGGCAATAAGCGGCAATTATTTTACATATATTTCTAAAATTGAACGATGTATATCCCAATTGTCATTCAGCCGGGTAATGGAATATGATTTCACCGGTCTGGATATTTCCGGCTGCATCGCGGGGACCAATTGCCCCACGATATCGGACGATCTTCAGATAATCGTCCGGTGAATAGTAAAAACTTATGGACGGAACAAACTGTTTTACAATCCAGGATGTGGGTTCCAGAATTATCTCCAGGTAATCCCTGCCATCTACTGTTTTAATACCGTTCTGACAGATTTGAAATTCATAACTGCTGAGTCTGTCTACAATCAGCAGCTGAAAAGCGAGAACTTCGCCGTTTATAATCCGGTTCATTTTGTTGGAAATATACACCGGCATATAGGATCCGTGTAATGTTATCCCGCTTTGGCGAATAATTTTTTCCTGAATTGGCGTGTCGGTGTGTGCCCGGTAGCGCAGTTTATAGCCCTGTTCCGTCTGGTAAATTTCCTCAAGTCGACCGGTCTGCAGGTCAACTGTTTTCACTTCTACGGGTTGAAATGTTTGACTATCAAATGTGACATTTTCCGTGATGATGATGCTTCCCTGTTCATTAAAAATCAGGGTATTTTTAATTGCCGTCTGATCGTTTTCTATAAACTCACCACGGCTGGTGTATTTTTTTTCATTCTCGATCAGAAAGTCTGCGGTATACACTTTGGTTTGTGCCCATCCGGGTATGCTGGATAATATTATTATCCCGATATATCGAACGATCTGTTTTTGTGTTTTTAGCATAAATTTACCAGTCTTTTACGGCATCGTCAGTGTTACATAGAACAAAGTGTGGCTAATCTATAAAATTCCCGGTGAATTTCAAATGAATATGGCCAGCTAAAATTTTGGAGCGCCGATTAATTTTAAAAACTTTAACAACAGTAGAGAAATAATCAGTGCAATCCCAAAAACTCCGGTGGTCAGCAATAAACTCCAGTTCCACCACAATGGTGCATTGATCAGGATACCGTACCCCAGAATAATAGGAACCATAAACAGGTTCATCAATCCCACTTCGACGGCAACAGGGGTTTTGAATTCCGGATCGACGATTCTAAGTAACAGTAATCCGCTGGACACAGTCCCGGTCACCGCCCCGTAAATGGTTACAGACCGTTCGATGTTGTGGTTCCAGAGCCTTCGGCCAAGAAAAATTACCATGAAAGTTGTCACGAGTCCACCAAGCACAGCGATAACTGTAACCGGGACAATATACTTCCAGAGAACTACGACCTGGATGGCCATTACCGTGGAAACGATCAAATAATCTACGGCAAGACCGGTAATGCGCCGTTGCAAACCCGTGTCGATCAGGTGATCTATTTTCAATCGTTTCATGATCATTTTGACCAAAAATGCGAGGACCATACCGATAAAAAAGAAAAATCCCCAAAGCATTTTTGCAACATCGGGAGGCAGAAATTTCCCCAAAAGCAATGTTACAAAGTAGGCCAAAATATATACGAAGCCAATGAGTGCCGCATGAAACGCCAGTGTTTCAATGTTGCCGGAATGCATGGTCAAATTGCCGGCCGACTCTTTTTCATGATCTTTGGGAATAATCCCTTTTAAAAAATGTTTTGGTAAAGAGCTTGGCGCCAGAGTGGAATGACCCTTGCGGATTCCCCAGTTAGCAATCGGAACACCGACGAAAAAGGAGAACAGAAACCCGATCGCGGCAAACGTCAGACCGATTGTGGCGGCATGTTCAAAACCAACGGTTTCCCAGACTTTTCCAAATGATAATGCCTGACCAGGTCCCTCTTCGAATCCCAGCGAAAGGAGGAAGCCGAACGTCGGAAACAGTTTCATCCCGAAAAGTCCAAATAAAAGAACGATTCCGCCCCCGATTACAGCCTGTAGGGAGAACGAGATACTTTGAATAAGGGCCATCCAGACAGATCCACGGATATAGTCTTTACCACGTATATTGTTTTTCTCATCTTCGTTACTGCTGGACAGACCAACTGAAATAAAGGAAATATTGAAAAAATGGTACGCGAAAGTTTCCAGAGAAGATGCCCCGATTTTTATAATGCCGGTACTTACGAAAATCAGGCCAAGAATACCACCAAGCAGGCAACTGGGGATCAGAAAATATTGGAAAAACCTTAGTTTATTCCTGAGATAAATGCCAATTAATAACATGATTGATAAAAATCCAAAGGTTAGCATAGGTTGAAATGGAAATGGAATGTTCATCGATCTCTGTCCCCTCTGTTAATTTCTCTCACTACTTGATAACATCTGTACGATTTTGAATTAAGTTAAAAAATAGTGTAACTATTGCAAATACTCAATGAGTATTGAGATTGACAATTAGGATGATAAATCCATACATTGTCCTGAAAATAAATAAAGGGGCTCCATTATGATGAATCAAAAAATCCGATGGGGAATCCTGGCAACCGGTGGTATTGCCCATGTGTTTGCTGCTGATCTGAAACTTCTCGAAAACGCAGAATTGGTGGCCGTGGGTTCTCGCAGTCCCGAAAATGCTGAAAAATTTGCCAATGATTTTGATATTCCACTCCGTTTTGGCAGTTATGAGGAATTGGCGGCATGTTCGGAAGTGGATGCTGTATATATCGCAACACCACACCCGTTTCACAAGGAAAATGCGATATTGTGCCTGAACGCAGGAAAGGCTGTACTTTGTGAAAAGCCCTTCGCCATGAATGCCATTGAAGCCAGGGAAATGATCGCAGCTGCACGAGCGAACAATGTTTTCCTGATGGAGGCGATGTGGGTTCGTTTTACGCCACTGTTTCAAAAAGTGAAATCATGGCTGAAAGATGAATTGATAGGTGATGTTCGTTATTTACAGTCAGATTTTGGATTTCGTTCGGATAAAGGTTTCGAAAGTCGTGTTTTCAATCCCAATCTGGGTGGTGGTGCGCTTCTGGATGTTGGTGTCTACCCAATTTCCTTTGCTTCATATGTATTTGATAGACAGCCTGCCACAATTAAGACCAGTGGCTATTTTGGTAAATCAGGCGTGGATGAACAGGGCTCTTTTATATTTGAATATGATAGCAATAAAACAGCTTCGATATTTTCAGCAAATACGCTGGAAACAAAGAGGGAGTCGATTATTTTTGGCACCAATGGTTTTATCCACATTTATGGTCCCTGGAATCAATTGAGACATGCCTGTATTACCATTGGAGATAAGGAAATTATCGAAGAATTTCCTCTCTTGGGTCGCGGATACACCTATCAGGCGATTGAAGTCATGGATTGTCTGGCCAAAGGTAAAACCGAAAGTGATATTTTGACACTGGATGAAACCCTGACTATTATGGAAACCATGGATAGTATCAGGGCGCAATGGAATTTTAAATATCCTATGGAATAATCACTGATTTGCATAGCAATACAGACAATGGTGCTGACATGTATTGTAAGTACCTATATCGCGACTTGCATAACAGCCGCATTCTTTACGGGTGGGTTTCAAATGGTGTCTGAATCTGGTTTCGGGATACAATCGTTGCAGCAGTTCCGTATCGATGCAGTGACCCCTTGAAATACCGGAAAAATCGGCAATGTTATTCTCGCAGCAGCAAAATACACGGATGCCATGATTGGAGGCAATTGTGTTTATTTGCCGGGAAATTTCGACTTGTTCAGATAATTGTGGTCGATAGAAATGGACAGCATTGTTCTGTTCATGTTTTTTAAAGCGTCGCTGTACTTTGCCATACAGATCGACAAAACTGACATAACAGCGGGCTACAATGCCTTCCAGTTTACCGGCGAGAAATGCAAAGGTCTTGATACGTTCATCGGCCGGTGTAATAGAGGACAGAATGATCGGATCAAAGCGCCAGAGAACTGATTCTTTGCCATAATGCTCTGAAAGAAATGTTGCGGTTCGAAAGACGGATTGAAAATCCGGTGTGTTCGGTTCAAAGAGCTGTTTGGCATCGCCCTGGAATCCGTTGATTGTGAAGTGGAACAAAAAGTGATGTTCGTAGAGAGATTCGATTTTTTTTAGAATCGGAATAAACGGTTTATACTCTTTTGACCAAAAGACTATTGCGTCGACTTCATCGGGTTTCAATGAAATCCGGGAGATTTTATTTGAAAATGGACTGGGTACATCCACAAATCCCCGGATGATCTGTTGATAAAACCAGTCTCCATAAAATGACGGAATATCAGTTCGCCGGCTGGCCGATATAATCTGGCCGTGTTTAT
>JAFGXZ010000162.1 GCA_016936335.1 Fidelibacterota bacterium | reverse complement strand
CGCCAACCCCATTTTACCGTTGCCAATGGTGGTTCGTGGTCAAGTCTTTTAGCCAACTTGTTATTTTACTTTATTCTTTCGTAAAACAATAAGTATCAAACCTTAATCCGAAATCTATTACGATAGCTTCGCTTCGATTCTTTTCAATATTTCAATGAGTTCCTTGTGCCTTTTTTCCTGTTTAGTCGCCAGCATGAAAACCTGGTAAGCGATTGGAACGAGAAGAATGACGATAATTGTGTTCCCTTGCATGGTTGGTCCCTTTCAATTTTCAGATCACATCTGCTTTATGATTGAACGAATAATCCCGGTTTTCCGGTTCTTGTGAAATTGGTTTCCATTTTTTAATTGCCGGGAGGACTTTCCGGCTTCTCGACGGGTTTTGAGATTCTGTTGATCATCCCGTACATAATAATTGCGCTGGCGAAAAAAACAATAGCAGCGCTTATCAGGAGCCATTTCTGCATTCGCTGCAGGGCTGCATCGGTTCTAAACTGAGCCTGATAATAATAGTCTTCGTAGACACCGGCCCCGATTACCCAATCCCAGGGAGCGAAATAGCTGATTGCTGCGATTTTCATTCTGGCTTCGCTTTCGCCGGGATTTTTCCATGGATATCGTTCATAATCCACTTCGTTATCTTTTAGCATCAACGCTTTATTGATAATGGACATGATAAAGTAGTGGCCGTTAGCGTCCCGGGCTTCCCAGATATTCTCACCGTCGCGTGAACCATTCTCGGAAATAAGGTAACGGCCTTTTTGATCATCTTTAGCTCCCAACACAAACACATACCCGTCTGTACCGACCGTAATATCCATAATGCACTGACGCAGACTTTCGACCGATTCCTGTCTCACTCCGACATAGAGCACCCCGATAATATTTCCACTCTCGTCCTGAATGGGTTCATAGGCAGTGAGATACCAGTCGTTCACGACATAGGCACGGCCGCGATAGGTTTGCCCTTTCATAATGGCTGATATCACCGGATTGGGTTCCTGGTCCGGATTCATTGCCGGAATATAGGTGCCGACCGCCCGGGTCGAATCGATTTCCTCGACATTCGTGGCGATGCGCAACATATCGCCGTCGGCATTCATGCGCTGAAAAATCGTACAGGTTCCGCCTACCAATTTTTTGACATCATCAACAATCGGGGTCGGAATAGCCAGGTCCCTGTTTTGTCCCAGCCATTTCCCGCCGAAAGACATTTTGGGCAGCCGGATATCCTGCGCTTCCTTTGTATATTGATTAATAGCCGTCCAGATCACCGTTTCTTTCATTAGACTGACAGTACCGTAACGGGTCAACACATATCGGGCAACGTTCAGATCGCCATTGACCTTTTGTTGCAGCAGATCATTTGAGATTTTGCACAAATTATATACATCAACCGCAATCTGGCCGATATTTTCCTGGCCCAGCCGGTCCAGTTCCGTCCTGACCTTTTGTCCCACAACAGCTTTCTGAATAACGATCACGATTACCAATACAACTAAGATAGCAAGAAGCAGTACGACAAAAAAACCAATGGTTTTTTGTTTGGTTGTCAATTTCATACTTTCCTCCTAATCTATTAAAAATCTAGGGTCCGTTTACAAAGTACAACTTTTTCAAGCAAAAGGGAATTGTATTTGATTGAAAATGTATTCTGTGACTTGTCGCTAATATTTTTTCACGCTCATGCATTCTTTCTGAGATGATATTAGTAGTATCTTGAATATAGTAATCATGAAAATTAAACAGCAAGTCCTTTTACGTCTGATTTGGTTAATTAGAATTGTCATGAAATGCAGTACGCCGCAGTTGTGAAATCCGAAATGGTATTTTTTTTCTTGAATCGTTTTATCAGGGGAATTATATTCCATTGACCTGAAAATTGTTGGTTTTAATGAATGTCTGATCAGCAACAATCGTATAGCATTGACAGTTGTGCAGAATATTTATCTGGAAAAGAATCATTAATAAATGAGGAGTAACGCCCAATGAAAAAGTGTTTAATTCTCATCGTTGTTTTGTTCCTGATTTCCTGTCAACCGGAAATCAATGTGATTATCAATAAGGAGCCTGGTCGCATAACCGGTATTGTCGTTCCGGTGGACAAGGCTGCAACGGTCGAACTTTACCAGGGGAAACTGATTGGAGAAACGACCACGGATGGCAGCGGTTTTTTTGAATTTGATGATGTGCCCCCGGGAACCTATCGGCTTATTGCCAAGGCAGATCTTTACGGTTCAGTTGAAAGATCAAATATCAAAGTCGCCGATGGTGAGGGCTATGATGTGGGGATAATTGAGCTGATTCCCGTTCCCAATCCATTAACATCTGTATATCCCAGCAATGGGGCCAGGTCTTACTCAATTAATTCCAGTTATCTTCGATTTACGTTTAATGAATATATGCTTCCCGAATCAGTGGAAGAAGCCCTTTCCATTACACCGGAAGTAGAAATTACCGAATATTATTATCCAACGGAATCCTATGGGAACTATAGTTACTCGTACACATTCTATGGAAATTTTATCCATGGAACAGAGTATGCATATTTATTGGACACAACAGCAATTTCAGGTTATGGTACTTCTTTGGAATTTCCATTTACCGGGACTTTTACAATGGAAAAGTTTGTAATAAATGGAATTGAGTTCGGATATGGATCAAATTCCAGATTGGAAATCAGGTTTAACGGATATGTATTAGAAGATGAGTTTGAGAAGATAATATTCAAACCTGGGACGGCAATTATTATGGATAATTTTTATGGTTATAGTTATTCTCCTAGCCGTGCACTAAGAGAGTATTCTTCGACTATTTTCTATATTAAACCGGTCACTTCCTGGATGACAGACACCACATACCAGGTAACTATAAGCGGAGATATTGCCGAACTTGGAGGAATCACTTTAGGGAAAGACAGTATATTTACTTTTGAAACCGAGCCTATTCAAGTTACCTATACCTATCCACATAACGATCAGTATTATATTGGACTTCTGCCTGATATTCTGGTACGATTCAATAATTTTATTGATGAAGGCACAATCGAAGAAGCTCTGTCGGTTACACCGGAAGCAGTTTACGAGATTTATTCATATCGAAACGATGAATATAGCTATTTTTACCTGAATGTAACCACCGGATTGCAGTCAAAAACCGAATATAACGTTGAGATCAGTACAGCGTTGACGGATATTTACGGTAAGCATTTGAAAGCACCATATTCCTTTCGGTTCGTTACCCAATGATAGAATAGTGGATCTGAGAATCAATTAGATCCAATTGTTGGTATTGTTACTTTGCGGTATCGGAAAACATGTAACCGGCGCTGCGGATGCTTTTCAGATGGACCGGTTGTTTTGGATCGGGTTCAAAGTATTTTCGTAATCGTGCAATGAAAATATCTACGGTTCGGGTCTCTATGTCAGCGGTGATATTCCAGACATGTTCCAGTAAATCCTGCCGTGACACAATCTGGTCTTTGTGTTCGATCATATATTTCATCAGCATTGCTTCTATCTGGGTCAGATGAAAGGATTTTTTGCCGGTGTGACAGGTAAAATCACTGAAGTTAATTTTATTTGATCCAAATTGGTAATTATCGTTGGCGGGAAGCGTACTGCGATACCATTCACTCCGCCGGAGCATGGCATTGATCCGGGCTAAGAGTTCTTCGAGGTGAAAAGGTTTGGTCAGATAATCATCCGCCCCGACTTCCAGACCTTT
>JAFGXZ010000161.1 GCA_016936335.1 Fidelibacterota bacterium | reverse complement strand
GGTTTTCCCGAATGGGTAAAATACCAATAAAATGATGGAATCAAACAGTAACAGAAGCATTCCAAAAATCAGAAATAAAAGCAATTTCAGGATTGCGCGAATTGTAGAGATAAGTGATTTCACAAAGAATGTTTTCATGTATTAAAAATAGTCAAATACATTAAAATTGCACAGTTAAAATAAACTCTATTTGTTTTTTGAATAAACGGTATTCAAAACCAGCCAGTATATTGCTTCTATCATTAGCAAGTCTCAAAATCTCTCACTCATATCCTGTTTGATATGTTCATTTTTCCAAAAGGTTGCAATTGTACATATAATTAATTATAATGAAAATAGATGTAAAAATACCATGGGGGAAAAATGAATCACGTATTGACAAATCAAAAAAAGTCAAGAAGAATTAAAGCGCACCTCAAAGTCAAATGGCTCAGTACACGAATTCTCGACGATGTTTTTACCGATGAAGTCAGTCTTTTTAAGCCACATTTAGAAGTGGATTATGAGGCTTTTCTCCAGCGCTTATGGAATTCAAATCCAGACATCTACCAAATTTTAAAATCCGCCGAGTCTCTGGAATCAGCCCGGAATGAGCTCTATAATTATCTTGATAAATCGGAACGAAATATCTTTAATCTGGACAATGATTTGCATATTCTCGAAAAATCCACAGTTCGCGAATGTATCCGAGTGTTTCGCAGTATAATCGGACCAATTAATGAATTCCGGACCGAGTCTTCTGCCCTGGATACCTTATGGAAACTGGCGCAGAATCTTCAGGCCGAACTGAAAGAAAAAATTTCCATTGGTTTTCTGCTGGAATTCATCGCCTTGTTTCGGGGAGTAGTTGGAAAATCCAATATTTATCGTGAAGATTTTCAGGAAAAAAAGGGGATTCCAGAGTTTTTAAAATTGAAAGGTCGTAAAGCTGCACTCGCTCGTATGGAAATCCTGGATGATCTCGGCACTAATGTCAACAAATATCTAAAGAAATATCCTTCCGGTTTGGATGCCGAAGTCATTGCCCGGCGGTCGGAAAACCGCAAGCGGATATTACACTATTTCGGTGGCAGTGAAGCTGACTGGAATGACTACCGCTGGCATCTTAAGCATGTTATTAAGACGAGTAAACCGGTCAAAGACCTGATCGAAATTACCAGCGACCAGGTCGAAACAATTAAAAAAGCCGTGAAAAATAAAATCGCTTTTGGGATTACTCCTTATTACCTCAGTCTGATGGATAGCAAACTCTCTATCGGATACGATCATGCCATCCGAGCCCAGGTCATCCCGCCCAAAGAGTATGTGGATGAGATGGTGGAACATCGCGGTGACCGTGCAACTGCTTTTGATTTTATGGGTGAACACGATACATCCCCTATTGATCTTGTGACTCGACGCTATCCGCTCATCGCCATTTTAAAGCCCTTCAATACCTGTTCCCAGATTTGTGTTTACTGCCAACGAAATTGGGAAATCCAACGGGTTCTCGAGCCGAAAGCCATGGCGTCGAAAGAAACCCTGAATAAAGCGCTCAATTGGTTTGATAAACATAAGAGTATCGGCGACGTTCTGATCACCGGTGGTGATCCGGCAGTGATGACAGATACTCAGCTTGAAAAAATTCTCGATATTCTTTCACATAAAAAGCAGATCTATCGCATTCGAATCGGGACCCGTACTCCGGTTGTATTGCCCATGCGTTTTAGCGAATCCTTTCTGAAAATCCTGGAAAAATACCACAACCCGCCCCGGCTGGAAATTGCCATCGTCACCCATTTTGAACACTCCTATGAAATCACACCCGAAGCCCTGGAAGCAGTTCAGAATATCCGCAAACTGGGCATCAGCTGTTACAACCAGGAGGTCTTCACCATTGAAAATTCTCGCCGTTTTGAGACCACCAAACTGCGCCGTGATCTGAAAGCCATCGGCGTCGATCCATATTACACATTTAACATGAAAGGTAAAGAGGAAACCAAGCGTTATATGGTACCGATAGCCCGCATATTACAAGAACGAAAAGAAGAAGCCCGCCTCCTCCCCGGTCTTGACCGCACCGACGAAGCTGTATTCAATGTCCCGAAACTCGGAAAAAACCACCTGCGATCCTGGCAGGATCATCGGTTGGTGATGATTCTTCCCGACGGTTCCCGTGTATATGAATTTCACCCCTGGGAAAAAAATATAAAAGTGGTTCCGCCATATAATTATGTTGATGTTCCAATTTACGACTATCTGGAAGAACTGGCTTCCCGCGGCGAAAACATCCAAGATTATCGTACAATCTGGTATTATTATTAAATACACCTCCGGGAGGTTTACAAACCTCCGAAAGGATGGTTAAATATCGGAGACAACATGCATAAATTCTGGATTATATTCCTCATGGTTCTGACGGTAGTACTTGTTCAGAAATGCTCAAACGACAGTTCAAAAAAACTCGCTGAAACCCAGAAAAAATTAGCCACTGTCATTTCGCTGGAAAAGGATATAATGCCCATTTTCAAGCAAACCTGCGCTGTCTGTCATAACCGTCAAAATCAGAGTAGTCCGGCAACAGAGCACGGTGTTTATTATGATACTATTGAAGACATCACAAGCGAGATTGGAAAGCAAATTAACCCCGGAAGACCCGATGAAAGTAATCTCTATAATATTTGTGCCCGGGAAATCACCGTCAGCGGTGAAAGTCTGGTCATGCCGCCGCCGGGCTCAGGTATTCCGAAATGGTCCAATAGTGAGCTTCAGAAATTCGCGAAATGGATCGCCGCCGGT
>JAFGXZ010000160.1 GCA_016936335.1 Fidelibacterota bacterium | reverse complement strand
TTTCAATCTCTTCAACAGTAATCATATTTCGCCCAAGAGCAGACTGATTCGTGATGAGAATATTCTTATAGCCGAGCCGTGTTAAAATCCGGAGTGCCTCTGCCGTAAACTCAAACAGGTGAAATTCGTCAACGGACTTTATATAATAAACACTGTCCGCATTTAATGTACCATCCCGATCCAGAAATACAGCCTTGTTTTTCATTGTTCTCTGTAAATCCATACCCTTCCTACATAGCGATCTAAGTTACAATTGAAAAATGTAAAATAATAGTGCAGGGCCGGGAAAAAACGTTTAAATTGCACTACTGAAAGACAAAAATGGTAGATGAAAGAGAGGAAATTATGGGACCGGATATAGAACAGTTCAAACTGACCTTAAAACGTGGAAAAGCACGGTACGTACCGGTGGCCGAGCTGGGTATTCATCCGACTATTAAAGAAAAATACCTTGGACGCCCCATACAATCTCTGAAAGATGATGTGGATTTCTGGCATAAAGCCGGTTATGACTACATAAAATTACAACCAATTGCCGATTTTAATCCCGGTAAGTTATTTCTGCAGGACAATGAAAACATAACAGTCAATGATGATGGATCGGTATCCAGAAACTGGGCCACCGAAGGTAAAGGTGTCATTACTTCCTTTGAAGATTTTGAAAAATACGGTTTCCCGGATAAGGCTGATTTTAATTATTCACCATTTGAAAAAGTCCGGCCATATTTACCCGATGGTATGGGAGTTATTGGTCAATATGGTGACATTTTTACAATGGTCTGGGAATTGATGGGTTTTGAAGAGTTTTCATTTGCACTTTACGACAATCCGGAATTGATCAAAATGCTGTTTGACAAAATCGGGAACCTGGTACTCAGCATGTTTGAATATTTTGCAGAAAATGACTCTATCGATGTCTTGTGGTACAGTGACGACATCGCCTACGTATCAAGCCTGATGCTTTCACCGTCTATTCTGCGCCAGTATTTCTTTCCCTGGCTGAAAAAAATTGGTGATCTGGCAAAATCAGCAAATAAACCATTAATTTACCATACCGATGGAATACTGTTTGAAGTAATGGAAGATATTATTGACTGTGGGGTCGATGCTCTGCATCCTATCGAACCACAGGCCATGGCCATTTCCGATGTTAAACGACGCTATGGTGATCGCCTCTGTCTGATCGGACATGTGGATGTTGATCTGCTCTCCCGCGGAACACCGTCACAGATTCGCGAACAGGTTCGGAAAAATATTGAAGAGGCGGCGTACAATGGCGGTTACTGTGTCGGTTCAGGTAACAGTATCCCGGAATATGTGAAATTTGAAAATTATATCGCCATGCTCAAAGCCACCCGGGAATTTGGCCGCTAACCCGGGCGATTTCCACAATGAATTTTATTGAATATTTATCGAACAGCGAGCGGATGATCCTCGACGGGCCGATGGGTACCGAGTTAGATCGACGTGGTATCGACATATCACTCCCGCTCTGGTCGGCGGCAGCAACCTATGAAAATCCGGGTACGATTCAAACCATCCACACTGATTACATCAATGCCGGTGTTGATATTATCACCAGCAATACCTTTCGGACAGATACACGGACATTTCAAAAGGCCGGCTTTCACATGAATGACGCCAGGCAGGCAACTTTACGGGCAGTGGAACTGGCACAAAACGCAATTAATCGCGCAATCACGACTAAACCCATCTGGATCGCCGGATCGATGTCACCTTTGGAAGACTGTTACCGACCGGATTTATCACCGGATTTTGATACTGCCTTGAAGGAACACCGTGAAAAAGCCCGATGGCTGTCAAGCGCATGTGTTGACTTCATCCTGATCGAAACCATGAACAATATTCAGGAAGCAAGCGCCGCAGCACAAGCAGCAATTGAAACCGGATTACCGGTTGCTGTCAGTTTTATATTGACCGATAAAGATCATATTCTAAATGGTGATAAAATAATTGATGCTCATGATCATCTAAAAGACACAGGGATTCACCTGTTTTCGATTAATTGCTGCCACCATCAAATCATATCGGATTTCATATTAAAATACATTCATAAATTGCATTTGCCGCTAATGGTTTATCCTAACGCCGATCACTATGATCCGGCAAGTGGCTGGAAAACTGACCCGGTATTTTCTCCACAGATTTACTCAGAAATTGCTGCAAAATGGTTTGAGCAGGGTGTCAGAATTATTGGCGCTTGTTGCGGAACCGGTCCTGAGTTCATCCAACACATCGGACATTTAAAAAATAGTCCGGTATGATGGGAGGTCACACCGGACTAGAGGGTAGTGAGGGTTAGAAACAAATTTTTTAAAAACCTGAAAAAGTTTACAAAATCTCATACTTTGTGGAGTTGAGATATATCACAGAAATTGTCTATTTGAGCATTTAATTACGCACTATAGCCTGTAAATGGTGGAAGAAAGGTTTCAGCGGCCTTATTTTCTCACCCAAAATAACGATTCACTGTTGCCCCGAATAATGGCATCGTTCCCGTTTCCGCTTTCATCAGGAATTAAACCGATATATTCAGAATTGAAACGCCAGATACCGATTAACGGTTCAAGGCCATCTGAAGAATAGTGCTCGGTTAATTTATCGGGATATTTTTTATGGAAACTCACTTCCGAAGACTGGATTGCTTTCGTCCATATCCGCACCTCATCAATGGTCCCGACCCAGAAATTACCCGGGCTGCTGTTGACACCGGGCAAATCATAATCAGCACCTATCAACATATTACTCGAACCAATATCCAGATCTGTATTTTCCATTGAAACCGACTTTAGCCGCCGGCCATCAAAATAAAATGAGAAAAAATTATCAGCCCTTGATAAGCATAAGTAATGCTTTTCCCCGGTAGTCCAGTCCAGCCCGCTTACATTGAACATTCCGAATCGATTGTCATCGATATATACTATTACCAGACTCGAATCAATTGCGCCCTGGTAGAAGGCAATTTCATTTCCGCCATTATTATTCCCAAGCATCACCAAGGTACGGGCAACATCCGCCCGACTGCTGTCGCCCCTGGCCCAGACTTCAATGGCAAAGTCACCGGAAACCAGGGATTTAATGGATGTATTATTAGGAATTTCAAGATACTGTTCACCCGTAAAGCCAATTGATGTAACGGTCTCCACGGATTCATTGCCACATTGACTAAAAAGTCTCAACAACCCTGCTAGTTGAAAAGAGATTATGATCAATTTATATTTTTGGTTTATCAACATCGTAGAATTTTAGGGTGTCGTGTCGGCTCTTACAATATTACTTGCGGATGATTTTCCACCAATGTCAACCACATAGACACAATAATAGTACAGGGCCCCACTGGGAAGGTTGCTCTCGGTATAATTGGTCGTATTTTTATTGGATATCGTGGCTACTTTAACGACATTTTTCGATTTATTTGTAAACTCACTTTTTGTACTGCGATAGAGTTCATAAACGGAAAAATCGTCGTTTTCATCCAGACTCCAATGCAATTGAATGGATGTATTTGTTGATCCAACAAACGTTAATTCCACCGGTATGGGATCTGTATTTAGCGTATCTCCGACGACATTGCTACCAGCCGAAGAATTATCTTTGCTGTCAATGACATAGACTCTGTAATAGTACTCTGAATTCTGGACCGCGGAAACAGGATCATCAAACACCGTATCCGACCGGACGGACACGATTCCGACCTGAAGATCCGACTGACCGACGTCGCCGTTATCACTGCGGTAGATTGAGTAGTATTGAAAATCCTTATCTTCCCGGTTCATGGTATATACCAGGCGAAAATAGGAATCATCAATTGCGCTAATCTCTTTAATTTCAACCCGCTCAATACTTTTTGTCTGCAGAGAGATATCCGATCCGGATTTTGTGCCGAAGGTGTCTGCAATAAACAATTGATAATAGTACTGGGTATCCAGGTTCAAATTTTCATCGATATATTCCACTGTCGCCGGATTATAAAAGGCTTGCTTTGAATTTGCATTGCTGGTGTCAAAATTCACATGGTCGGAACGATATAAAAAATACCCGGCGAAATCATCATCCTGGTACTTCTCCCAGCTGATCGTCGCTCGGTATTTTTCGACCGATTTCACTGACATGGGAATCGGCTGCAGCTTCATAGTCTTGACACTGATTTCGTTACTTTTTGTGTAATTGTTCTCACTGTCAATAAGATAAACCACATAGTAATAGGTCCTGTCATCCTGTAAACCGGAATCCGTATACACGGTATCTTCTTTCTGATATACTGTCACTATATGTTCATCAGCATTTGATACGCCACTACTGGTTGACCTGTACAGACGATATTCACAATCATCTTCTTCGTTACTTTTGGACCAATTCAAGCGGATGGAATGTTTCTTGACATGATCTCCAACCGGCACATGCATGCTTATATCACCAATACCACTGGTTCCAACCTGAATAATATTGCTGCCCGACGTATATCCCGCATCGTCAACGACAAATACTTTATAAAAATACGATGTTAATGAGGTCAGACCGGTATCGGTAAAACTGCTTTGAGTATTGAATGCCATACCGACCGAGTCGGACATGTTGTTCCCGACGGTTGACAGACGATTGCGGTGAATCCGGTAATATTTTACATCCTCTGATGATTTATACCAGGAAATCGTGGCTGTTAATTTTGTTGCACTATAGGTTTCCCTGAGAACAACCGGCTCCGGAATTTTCGTCAGAGCACTGACTACATTGCTATTCGAAAAGAGTCCGGCTGTATCCAAAACCTGTACACGGTAATAATAGTATTTATTTTCATCCAACCCCCAGGGAGTCACCCGGCTGTCGTCGGCGTTAAAACCATTATCAGTATAAACGCTTTGTCCCGGATTTTGAATAGCAGAAACCAGGATTTCCGAACCGGCCCAGCTATTTACACTATTCCGGTACAGGCGGTATTCCATAAAATCTTTGTCAATACTCTGGGTCCAGGCAAGTGTCATCGAATACTTTCTCACATTCTGTGGCTCGGACAGGGCTACCGCAACCGGTGCGATTCCGCGATTATCAACAATACAAATTACCGTATCGGACAAACCGATATTGTCGGAAGCATCAAACGCCTGGGCAGTAATTACATGCAAACTCGAATCTTTCTGGCCGGTTGTGTTCCATTGATAATTGAAACCGGTTTTGGATTCTGAACTTGCATCTTGCATATTGCCATCAACAATAATTTTTACTGCGATAATTCCACGGTTATCGGTGGCGGTACATTTGATTGAGTGGACACTGTTTACTGTCTGATTATTTACCGGGTCAGTAATCACTATATCCGGTGGAGTATGGTCTCCTTCATCTTTCCCGCATCCGGAAATTAACAGCAGGGTAAACCCAATGATTACCGAAAAATATAAGCGTTTATTGATCACAAATCCCTGTAAATTCTACTAATGTGATTGCCTAACGGATCAAAGTTATTCACAATAACTTTTAGGTTTTCAATATCGATACTGTAGACGGAGTAAGCGGTTATCTTTCGATCATCGGAAATCAGAATTTTCTTGTGCAAATCGCCGGCATCATCAAAATAAAGCTCATAACGGCCAACGATCTCATCGGTGGAATTATAGACAAAAACTTCGATGACCCGCTGATTGCGGATACTTTCATGGATGAACCGATACCGGTAAAAGATAACCCCATTATCCTGCATGATGATCAGATCGCTTAATTTGTCTTTCTGTTCATAAAGACATTTAACTACCCAGCCGGATTCAACCCGGTCGTACTGCCGGTAAAAGAAATCCGGATGCAAATCTGTCAACTTGCCACCTTTAGGAAATAGTATCCGCTGTTCCAGGATCATCTGCTTGACACCAAAAGTAAAATCCCCGCTGGCAATGATTTCATTGTTGTTGATATATTCAATCCGGTGAACAATTTTGCCGGGATCCGAATAAAATTTAACGTGTGGTTCCGGGCGATTACCATCTTTATCCAAATAATTGATTCGGCGATTTGTCAGAATATTCCAGTAACTGGCATACAGTGGCTTCAGATTGTTGACATTAGGTGTGCTGACTGTCTGTTCGCCAAAAAATTCCAGCGACTTTAGATTGCCATGATTATCGAAAACCCCTTTGAAATGGGGCATTCCACGGGCTTTTTCCTGACTGATTTCATCGGCTAATAAATCGTTTGCTGAATAATTTGTCGCATAGTACCGAACAGTTGATTTGCCTTTAAGGGAATCGGTCATGCCTGATTTTTTTTCAGATTCTATATATCGTTCAATTGACTGAAAAACATTTTCATCCAGATATAATACCGTGTTGAGCGAATCAATTTTCAGATGCGGGCCGCCGAAATTCCGGTAAGAAGGCAAAAAAGTAACGGGAGTTCGAAGCACGCCAGCTGCAGGTTCGGATAATGACTTGGGCAATCCCGCTGCCTCATCATTTAATACGGTTTGCGTCGTTTCTTCTTTCGGTTCACGCTTGAGCATCTTTTTAACGGTTCCGCATCCGCTCAGACAAACACACAGGACAAAAATGACAGTTTTTCTCATAAAATTTTCCGGTTTATTCTCAATCTGACATAATGAATAAATAACAAAAGAATCAGCAATTATGCAAACGGTAATCTAAGACAGTAAAGCCAGAGCATCTAAACCAATCTTTCCAATACAGATTATTGATACAAATCATCTGCTCCCGAACAGGAATGCGATTACGATTCAACAATAACACCCAAAGGACTTAGGAGATTTATCGCTTCAGGTAATGAAAACAGCGCCGAGCTCATCTTGTTTTCAAGCGGATTAATCACATATCCCACGGCATTTCGAAAAAGCGTTTTCGTCAGGTTGGTTTTTTGGAAAATTGTATTCTGAAAAGAGGAATCGGTAAAATCCGAACCGCTCAGATCGGTCTCAAAGAAATCCGAATCATGGATTGAACAATTCTGAAAAATGGTATTCCGGAGTTTAATTTGCGAAAAATTACATCCTCCGATTTTACATTTAAGGAAATTCATCCGTAAAATAAATTGGCTGCATTGCGAAAAGTCAACCCCGCTGAGTTTACACTCCAGAAACTCGACATCCTGCAATTTACATCCATTCATTTTCAACAGACAGAAATTACACATGGAAAATGAACAATCGGCAAATTTCGTATCACTGAGATCACTGTTACTAAAATCACAATTTTCAAAAACACAGCGATTTAATATCTTTCCAGCCAGAGAATTTCCGGGAAACTTTTCTTCTTTGAACACTCTGTCTTCTACTTCATCCTGAATGCCTTTTTTCTGCATACAATAAGCCCTTTACCATGATGATATTCAGTATTTACCCGGAAAATTTAGTGAAAATTTACCATATAATCATTCGATCATGAAAAATTCAACAACAAACTGATTATTGCATTAAATATCGATAAAATAATCCAGGCCGGTGCAATCACAGTCCATAGTGCAATTACTACTATTTTTAATTCCAAATAATTTGACACATGCAACTATTTCCATTACTTTACACACGTACTTTTTTCTGACACGATTTACTGATGATTAAAAAGTAACGCAATATATAAGATGGTTCAAACAAATAAACTATTAATTTTCTATTTGGTATTGTTGTGTTGTTTAATAATCACACCCGCCAGCCAGAATAATTGTCGTATCAAAGGTTATGTACTTGAACACAACAGTTCCAAACCCCTGGAAAATGCCAATGTACTCTTTACAAATCTCCGGGACAGTACCGTCAATTTAACCGTTACTGATAATTCCGGCTGGTTTCACATTGATAATTTACCACAAGGCA
>JAFGXZ010000159.1 GCA_016936335.1 Fidelibacterota bacterium | reverse complement strand
CCGGGCTTTCGGCAGAAGACCTGCCGATCGGCCGACACAAATCGGTGGTTGGCAATTTCGGAACCACCCAAACCAGTTTTGACAACTGGACCTCCGGTGGCGAGAACACTTTTGCCTGGCAGATCAATTTGGGTGCAAAATTTATCAATAACCAGGAGAAATGGAACTGGACCCACGCCGGGAAATTCGCCTTCGGAAAAAGTAAAATCGGCCAACAGGATCCGCGTAAATCCCTGGATGAGATCAAAATGGAAAGTGTTTATACCTACAAACTGGGCACACTGATCAACCCGTTCGCTGCAATCAAAGGGGAAACCCAGTTCGCCTATGGTTATAAATACACTGACACTTCCGCTGTTAAAATATCAAACTTTATGGATCCGGGCTACTTTACAGAGAGCATTGGTCTGGGATATACTCCTTCCGAACAATTGACAACCCGGCTGGGTTTTGCCATGAAACAGACGGTCACGCGGGATTTTCCGGTTCCCTATTCCGATGATCCGGAGACACCGGAAAAGGAGACACTCAGATCCGAAGCCGGTCTGGAATCGGTGACAGACTTTTCCCAGACATTCAAAGAAAACCTGTTGTTTACATCAAACCTGGTCCTGTTTACCAATTTCAAAGCCGTAAACCAGGTGGATGTTCAATGGGATAATGTGTTGACGGCTGCTATCATCAAGTACGTCAATGTGACGTTTAATTTTAAGCTTGTGTACGATCACGATCTGTCGGCAAAACGTCAGATCAAACAGGCGCTGTCACTTGGCCTGACCTATACATTTATATAGAAATTGCTAGATCGATGAAAATAATTGGAACCGGCGGCAGCGGATTTGTCGGTTGGGTAAATTGATATTATCGGGTATTAATCCCGGACAATCATCTCGAATTTTAATTGCCAGCAACCGAAGTTGTTGAGATTTTCCTGTTTTGTTATTAGTTTTCGGGGCGTTTATAATTAGTAACCGTGAGGGATAGTCGATGAAAACATTAGTTGTGTATGCCAGTAAACATGGGTGTGCCCAAAATGCTGCTGAAAAACTGGCTAAAGCGTTTGGACAAGATGCCATAGCCAATAATGTCCGTAATATTGCCCGGATTGATCTGGAGGATTTCGACAGGATCATCATTGGTGGATCCATTCATGCCGGCAGAATCCAGGGGCCGGTTAAAACATTTGCCCAACGAAACCTGAATCTTCTACTTCAGAAACAGACCGGTCTGTTTATATGTCACATGGAAGAAGACACCGAAAAGGCCATGAAAGAATTGACCGATAATTTTCCGGTTCCACTGGTTGAACACGCGACGGCGAAAGGTCTTTTTGGTGGTGAATTCGATTTGGATAAAATGAACATTATCGAGAAATTCATCATAAAGAAAGTGGCTCATGTGACCGAAAGTGTGTCAAAAATTCATGAAGAAAACATTGAAAAATTTATTGCGGCGATGAAGGATTAAAATATGTTCAAAAGAGTGTTGACAGCACTGCTTATTGCCGGGTTAGGATTAAGCACAATGAGCTGCAAATTCATTAAGGAATACAATGCCCGGGTGGCGGCAATCGAGATCGAGAATGTCGATCTGCAACAGGTTGCCGACGGTGAATACATCGGTGAATACGACGCGATTCTGGTCAAAGTCAAAGTCAGAGTCACCGTGAAGAACCATGCAATTGAAACGATCGAATTGTTGCAGCATAACAACGGCCGGGGTGAAGCTGCCGAAGTCATTCCGGATCAGGTCATCAAGGCCCAGAGTCTGCGGGTGGACACGATCAGCGGCGCCACCAGCAGCAGTAAAGTCATTCTTGAGGCCATTGAACTGGCGTTGAAAAAAGGAATTAATTAATAAATAACAATTATCAATATCCAAATTTCAAACAAACACCAAATTCCAATTTTCAAATGGTGATTTTGCTGCAATATTGTTTGGGGGATTTAGTGCTTGAAATTTATTTGTTTTTTGGAATTTGTCGTTTGTGATTTAATCTTTCTGGGAGATAGAAATGATAAGACTCCTGATAGTTGGAACCGGTGGTTTCCTTGGATCAGTATCACGTTACATATTAAGCGGTCTGGTTCATCGACTGATCACTCAGGCCGTATTTCCTTATGGAACTCTGACGGTGAATGTGCTTGGCTGCCTGGCCATTGGATTTCTGTCCGGCCTGGCGGAAAGCAGGCAACTTTTCAGCCCGGAAATGCGCCTGCTGATGTTTATCGGTTTTCTGGGTGGGTTTACCACATTCTCAACGTTTGGCTATGAAATCGTCAGTTTTGCCCGGGATGGACAACTGATGGCATCACTGGCGAATCTAATGTTGCACCTGGTTCTGGGACTGGGTGCGGTTTGGACGGGATTGGCCCTGTCCCGAGCAATCTAAAGGAGGATTTGAGATGTTACCGGAAAAAGGACATTTGCTGCGAATTTTCATCAGTGAAAACGATAAATGTAACGGGCGACCTCTGTATGAATGGATTGTACAGAAGGCCAAAACGGAAAATCTGGCCGGCGCAACGGTAATCCGGGGATTGGAAGGATTCGGCGCTCATCATCATATTCACACTACAAAAATATTACGGCTAGCCGACGATCTGCCGATTGTTGTGGAGATTGTGGACACTCTGGAAAAAATCGATGCCTTTATTCCACTGATCGATGAAGTCATTGATGAAGGGATGGCTACGGTGGAAGATGTGCAGATTCGGTTTTACAAAAGCCGGAAATCCCCGGATTCCAGGAAAGATAAACGTGAAAAATAAGCCCCGGCTGTTGCATCATTTTCACGGAGTAACAATTCAGTTCGGGATTGTCATTCTGTGCATACTGATAACGCTGATTCTTGGTTGTTCATCGTCCGTTAATTCCGTTCATGACGGATTGGTCGGACACGTTGCCTATCTGGCATCCGATGATCTGGCCGGCCGGGCGGCGACCAGTCGGGGCGATACACTGGCCCGGGAATATATTGCTGATCGTTTCAAAGATTATGGATTAAAGCCCGGTATGGGAGATTCCTATTTCCAGGGATTTATCTATCCGGGGGATATCTTCCACCACAAACCGGATTTCAGCGGAAAAAGCGTTTATAATGTCATTGGAATTGTTCCGGGACAGAACGGCAATCAATCCATTGTGATCGGCGCGCATTATGATCATGTGGGCTTGAAAATCGAACCTGGCGCTGTGGATTCCATCTGCAACGGCGCCGATGACAATGCGTCGGGTGTGGCGGTAATGCTGGAACTGGCGCGGGCATTTTCGGCTGAAAAACCACTGCCTTGCAACCTGGTCTTTGTCGGCTTTACAGCGGAAGAGAGCGGTTTGCTGGGAGCGGATCACTTTGCCAATTATCCGCCTGAGGCAATCGG
>JAFGXZ010000004.1 GCA_016936335.1 Fidelibacterota bacterium | reverse complement strand
TCGATTACAGGACATTTAAAACAAAAATTGACAATGTTATTGAACAGGAAATTGGCGATTTTTTCAAGGATTATGATCTTAAAGTGATTCTGGAACCGCAACTCATGCGCAATATCCATTTAACCAGTCATTTTCTACAGGAATATGAAGCCAACGGTGATGAAGAATCCATCTTGTACATGACGATAATTGCATTTATCATAATCATTATTGCCTGGGTCAACTATATTAATCTCAGTACCGCGCGCGCAATCAAACGCGCGAAGGAAGTTGGTCTTCGAAAAGTCGTTGGAGCCAACAAACGTCAACTGATTGTTCAATTTTTTATCGAAACGTTTCTCCTGAATGGTATCGGGTTTATCATCGGTCTGATTTTGATTGGTTTGACATTTCCCTGCTTCTGCCGGTTAAGCGGGATGCCTCCCGAAGTTTCCATCTGGCAATCCAAAATATTTTACCGGGAACTTATCGTTCTCATTTTCTGCAGTATTTTTCTGTCTGGTATCTACCCGATTCTGGTCCAGACATCTTTCAAACCAATTGCCGTCATTCGCGGCAAGATGGGAACGCCATCCCGGGGAATTGGATTCCGCAAGCTGCTGGTACTGTTTCAATTTTCAATCGCATTTGTATTGTTGGTAGCCACATTGACTGTTTTTAACCAGATCAAATTCATGCGTAATCAATCCCTTGGATTCAATAGTGATCAGATCCTGGTTATCAAAGCACCTCGTATTCAGGGTGATGGCATCGAAAAACGCTTTGAATCCTTTAAAGATGAGGTGCGGCATTTCCCAAATATAACAGATATCGCATTTTCAAGCGAAGTCCCCGGGCGCCAGATTTACTGGGATAATGGCGGAATTTTCCCGGTTGGCGGCGACTACAGTAAAAGTAAAAATTATATGATCATGGGCGTGGATTACGAATTTTTGAATTTGTACGATATGAAATTTCTGGCTGGACGTAATTTCTCTAAAGAATTTTCCAGTGACCCTGATGCGCTCATTCTCAGTGAAACGGCCATGCATTGGCTGGAATTCGAATCACCAAAAGACGCAGTTGGTCGGCAAATCGATTATTGGGGAAAAATTTATACCGTTATTGGCGTCGTTGCCGATTATCATCATCAGTCTCCAAAAGCGGCTTTTGAACCTACTATTTTCCGCTTCATGACAAACAGCCACCGCGGTATGTATTCGGTTAAATTACAATCCTCCGATGTGTCTGCAACACTCCAACAGATCAATACCACCTGGAAAAACTTCTTCCCGGATAATCCCTTCACCTTCTTTTTCCTGGACGACTATTTCAACGAACAATATCAAACCGATGAGCGCTTTGGCGCCGTGATTCAAACGTTTACCGGTCTTGCCCTTTTTGTAACCTGCCTGGGAATCTTCGGGCTGACGGCCTACAATGCCAGCCAGAAGAAAAAGGAAATCGGTATTCGCAAAGTTCTGGGCGCCAGCGTGCCAACAATTGTCATATTGCTGGTAAAAGACCTGTTTTATTTGGTCATGATTTCAATGGTATTAATGATTCCGGTCTCCATTTTGGGAATCCGTAAATGGCTGCAGGGTTTTAATTGTCGAATGGAAATTGGTATTTTTCTGTTTGTCGTTCCACTGATTATTTTAATTACCATAACAGGGTTAACAATTATTTTTCAATCTTTAAACGCGGCCACAACTAACCCGGTGGAAACAATAAAGTACGAATAGTCACCAGTGTTTTTCTGTTTGGATTGCTCTATTATGACACCTGAACTTAATCAATAAGCATAAATAAAATATCACGTTACGCTTTAATATATTTGTGGTTTTATTAATTATTTTGACCGATCGTTCAAAAAAAGCTTGACAACAAATTTCTCAGCATTTATATTTTGACTGAACGGTCAATAAAAAGGAAATCGGAATATGACCCCTAAAAATAAAAAAGACGTCCGCCGGAAAATCCTCTCCACCGCCGAAAAACTATTCGCCCAGCGCGGCTTTGACGCCAGCGGCATCGAGGCAATCGCCAAAACCGCCGGCATCACCAAATCACTGATCTATTATTACTTTGACAGCAAAGATGATATTCTGAGAGATATCTTCACTGACTTTGCAAAAAAATCTGTAGCAACCAAAAAGCGGGTTGTCAAAGCCTGGCTGGCCAATCCCAAAATCGGTGTGGACGAAATCATTAAAAAATATTCACTGCCTTTTATGATCGAGAACCGGGATGCCATCAAGATCGCTTTTGCCGAATCGATTAAAGATATCGAAGACACACCTCATTTGAACATATTTCAATTCTTTGATGAGAATTTCAATGCCGGCTATGAAATTTCAAAACAGATGGGCTTGAAAACAGAGCGAACCCAGAGTCAGATGATTACCGGGTTTTTCATGTTTTTCGCCCCCCTGTTCTCATTTATCATTTTCAGTGATGAATGGTGCGATTACTATAAGACTGATATGCAGGAAACGACCGATTTATTCGCCGATGCTCTAGCAAAAATGTATACGCATTTTATAACAGAAAATACAGGGATCACTGACCTTGAATCAATATTAAAGAGAAAGCCTGCGAGCTAATTTCTCTTTGGTTGATATTAGACTGAACGGTCAACCATATTTAACCGGGAGGACCCCATGAAAACAGAAGAAAAAATGATGACAGCCATCGCTACTTTTGTGACCCGTTTTTACAAATGGATCCCCTTTGCAGCGCTGCTGCTTTTTGTGCTCAGCATTATCGCCGCCAATAACATCGAGGTTAAAACTGAAATCAAGGACCTGATGTCCGACAAAGATCCGCTGATTGCCAGCTATATTGAAATTGATTCGGTATTCGCCGGTGGCGCCTCGATAATGATTACTATCGAGGGCGGTGATAAAAACCGTATGGGACAATGCGCCGAAGATTTCGTCGCTGCCCTGCGAGCAAACCCTGACATTATGGAAGAGATCAAAGCCATCAATTTGAAAGTGGACCGCCAGTTTATTGACAACTGGGGCTTGATGCTGCAGAAAGCCAAGGATATCGATAAAACCGGTAAGACGCTATCG
>JAFGXZ010000158.1 GCA_016936335.1 Fidelibacterota bacterium | reverse complement strand
TAGAGATTGATTTCCGTTTTCTCGAACTGGTTCAGCCATATGTTCCAGTTAGTATTATCAATATTTGTAATAAATGCATCGATATCAATATTTACGTTGGGCAGAATGACCATCATTCGAAACTTACCATCACCATAGGGCAGATCGACAGCCTGAAATTGATCATTGCTGAAATAGGAATGCTCACATTTATAGCTCATCATCTGGCAATCAATTTGACTGTTATCAGGCAGGAAAAATGGAGCAGTTTCAGTGTTTTCCGGATCAAATTCAAAGGTCCATCTGCCATTAAAATAGATGGCGTTAATTAAAAACATGACGGTAAATACATCAATTGGAGGAGTGACGATTTCCTCAATTTTTCCGTTTGTGTTATCGTTAACCCAGGTGTTGATAATATCAGCGGCATCGGAGCGACTGAAGTCTAAACTCTGAACAAGGGCGTCAAAGTAGTCCTGATTTGTGGAAATGAATGAATTTTCCACATGGAAACTGTTCCGGCACCAGATGGAATTGGCGATATCAAAAATTACCTTTGGATCGATATCTGTCAATAAAGTAATCAGGCTCAAATAGGATTCATTGACTTCCTGAATTGTCAAATCACCGTATTCAAGAGTTTCATGCATGGCCTCCAATGTCGTGCTGTTGGCTCCGTTATAGGTCATTCCAAGAGCCATTGAAACGCTAAGTGGCGATAAAAAGATGTTTTCATTCGGTTCGGTTTCGGCGATTTTTCGGAACAATGTCAACCCAAATTGATTGCTCGATTCTTTTAATACGATTTCAGATGATGTTAGATCACGAATAACTTTTAATTTACTATCATTCTGGTTTGTAAAAATATCTGAACAATTGATCGTAATAATACAGATCAGGGTTATAATGGAAAAAGCGATCATTCTTCGCATTACTGTTATTCCTTTCTGACTTTTTGGTTGAAGGATGTTTTAAAGTACTCAGGGATATTTCCGGTGGGCATAAAAAGGTTTAACCCCAGTTTGATTTGAGAATCGGCAATTCCTGTGTAATTTGTCTGGTACAAAACGCCGGTATCGATGGAAAGCCATTTTGTAAAGAAGAATCGGACGCCGCCGATGGCAACATAGGTATGAGAAAGCTCGATTTCTTTTGTTTCCAGATTATACTCATGTTTGGAGTCCGTTTTTACTTCAACCATCAGTTTTGTCTGGGGATTGTATTCGATTTCAAATCCGGCAAAACCGCCGATCAGATTTTTCTGGCGTTCTTCCGGGACATCATTATCTTCCTCCCAGATATAATCAACCGCCATGTCTTTTACCCGAATATCGGTCAATGTCAGACCGGAATGAATCTGTACGGGACCTAACGGAAATGTAGCGACTCCATACATGATGGTAAACCGCGTATTATAGCCCACGGAACTCACAGCGCATTCGGATCTTTGGGTATATTCGTTATAATCGTAAAAAGCTTTGTTTGAGTTCAGGGCGCGCCAATCGCTTTGGACATCTTTCCAATCAGCGGAGCTGCGGATCGATACTGCTAAGGTTGGGAAATATTTCAGACCAAACATTTCTTCCGGAATCAGCTGGATTTTAAACGCTGAGGTTGAGACCGACGGAGAACCCTGAGAAATATTGTTGATCAGGCCGACCGAACTGAATTCAACTTCCGCTATATTTCCCAATCCCATTCCAATAGTTCCCAGAAATGACTGCTGTACTTCTGCAACACCAAAAGCGCCTCCACCCATCAGGCTGATGTCTTTTGAACCAAGTACTCTGGCGGTGGGAATTGTAAAAAGTCGGGGTGGGTCTACGCGTCCGGAAATGAACTTCTCTTCGTGAATTTTTTGTTCATTTCTTTGCAATAACCAGGCGCTGTATTCATCATCCAGTGATTCGCTGCAATTGCTGCAGAATTTATTACCAATATCATTCCGCTGTTTGCAATTAGAACAGACTAAATCGGGCGTTTCTGAAAATGCCAGATTCAACAAAAAAACAACGATGATAATAATTATTGTTTTTGTTCCCATGATTTCCTCCGACTATTATTTTTATTAATTGAAATTGTCGCACAATATTCAGAATAATTATATTCACCGGGATCCGCCGGATAGGGATTTAGTGCCATCAGGAAAATCCAGTACCCAAGGGTATCGACACTTTCATGCCTTGAACTGTTTTCGATATCGACATATCCAAAGATCTTGATCGGAACTAATATTTCCGGTTCGGAGTTGATTTTCAGACCTAATTCGATCTCAGCGTCACCCTCCCAAAAGCATCGTACATTCGTCGGACAGCGACTATCGGATAGTACATCGACAAAGCGGATTCCCAGATTTTCTTCCGGGTAATAGAGTAAATTACCATATCGAACTGTTACAGTATCCGGAAGTGAATCAGTTTTAGTATGGATAAGGGGATTTAACTCCAGGCAACCCGATAAAAAGACGCCGATCATCCCGATAATCAGAATTGATGATAGTATGATTTTTTTTGAGTTCATCATTTGCCTTTGAAATGTTACTGACATTAAGACAAATACCGTTCCAGTTTTTACCCGAGGAGACAGAGGATATTATTTGGCTTAACCCTCAAATAATTGAGGGTTTTCTCAGAAAAATAAGGATTTATCAGAAATGTGAAGGATTATTCAATATCAACGGGTATTTATAATTGGTACTGAATTCCGAT
>JAFGXZ010000157.1 GCA_016936335.1 Fidelibacterota bacterium | reverse complement strand
TGAAACCACCGGAATTTCCGGTTGTTTTGCGAGCTTTTTCAACCAGGGAGAAATAACGCCGAATTCATCCATCGGAAAATTTTTGAAGCCAATAGAAAAAGCTGGAGATTTCGTCTCAACCCTAAAATCGCCATTCGCAGCATCAATAAATTGAGGATCTCCGTCTAACGAATTCGCATCACAACCGTAAATTTCATACTTTGCTTTACTTGCTGCTGACGAAAAGAAAAAATTCGAATCAATTTTTTGTCCCCATGTTTCGCCTTCAGCTATCGCCCGATCCATCAAAATAGGTTTATAAAAACTGCAAACAATATTATGCATAAACACATCTTTGCTATGCGGATACCATACATGTGGGTGTAAACTATTGTTGATGATGATATTATTGGTAACCACGCGATCGTAACCTTCACGCAGTTTTAAGCCTCCGGCCAGTAACACATTGTTGTATATCCGGTAGCTGCCCGATCCGTCATCAAGATCAATGTCCCAGCCATGATCGCATCGCCATCGACTGTTCCGAATCGTATTTGGAGCGATGATGTCCAGATATGGAAGTTGCAAATTTTTCTCTACCTGTGCAGCAGTCTCCCGAATGTCGGGCGACCAGAAACGGTCTCGTCCCCACGAATTAAAACTTCCATGATCTCCGGTTTCCAATACAGTATTGAAAACATCACAATGATCAATGATATGACCACCAAACGTTCCTTCGTTGATATTTATGCCAGAACGCGGAATATCATAAATTGAACAGTGATCTACCTTTATTTTGTACGACATCGATATCTGCACTCCGGCCGTTTGTTTCTCATCTCGACCAGTTCGGGTAATCAAACAATCCGTTACGATACATTCCTGCGGATAATTATTGGTTTTGGGACCAGCCGCCAGATCAATCTGATTGTAATTCTGCGGGACATAACTAAAAAGAGGACTTCGAACAGCATCAGGATCGCCAACAAATGCAATTCCATTCGCACCTGAATCGTGAATGTAGCATCCTTCAATTATAATATTCTTATTGTAATTATTAATAAAAATGCTGTTGCCGCCAACCTGATCGAATTCTGAATTTCGGATTGAACAATCTTCGGCTCCGTCAAAAAATATGGCGCCTCTGCGAAAAACGGTCCAATCGCTTCGCAACAATGGCTCTTTATTCTCCATAAAAGTCCGCGCTGCATGTTTAAACACTAATCCATCAAAATGAATGTTTTTTACTGGTTGCTTATCAAAACCATGCAGTTCGACTAATTGAGTCAACAAAACGATCTCCGTTTTTGCTTTCTCCAGAAGGACATCGTCAGGAGGATAATAATAAAGTGTTTTTGTTGCCTTGTTATAAAACCATTCACCCGGGACATCCAACTCCTCAAAAATATTCTCAACGATACGATAGGTTGGATGAATCTCAGAAGGACGATTATTCTGCCAGCCACCTTCCAAATCAAGCTTTCCACCTGTTGTTTTTCCTTTTATTCGCCAGTGCATATCTCCCCATAAGTAAGATTGCATGGCATGAACATAGCCTCCCTCCGGATGTTGCCATCGACTTACCCGGTTTGGATTCAACGCGTCGGCGTTTTCATCAGGTACTATTTGATGCGAAAGATTCCAGGTATCAAAAACATTTTTCCAGGGAACAGCATTGGGGTATCGAGCCATACGCTGCCTCTTGCCATTCACATAAAACTGATCAATTTCCGAATCTTCATCCACTCTGGCCTGAATTATCCGGCTATTGTACTTTGTCCATTTCAAATGGATTAATTTACCCCCACTAATAATTGCTTTATGAGGATTTTCAGCCCTGAATGTGACCATCGGATTCCCATTCACAAAATCATCCGAAGAAAAAGCAAGCGGACGATCGAGGTAGTAAATGCCATCTCCCAAAATAACTTCGATCTCCTTTTCAGAAGAATGTGAAATAACCAGATCCCTGGCTTTTTCCAAAGTAGCAAGCGGAGCTACTTTAGATCCGTCATTTGAGTCTCGACCACTTGCCGATACATATATTTTATAACCGTCGCTTTTATTATCCGAACTATTTCCGATTCCGCTTTTTACCGGGGCTTTCTCATCCCGCATCAAATCTTTTGTCCAGTTAACGACTCCTATAAAACTTGTATTCAATGCCATGAGAAATCCAGAGGTGATTCCAACAGCCAGAAATAAGAAGATTATCTTTTTAAAATTCATTTAGACTAACTTCAATTAGGGAATTAAAATCTTAGTAATAAAGTGGGTACCTCAACTATTCTCTCCCACTGAAAATTATTTTTTCAAATCAGCATCTAATTTGATTTCATCTCCTTTTGCCAGTTTGTATTCCACAACTTTGTCTTTGTATACAATTTTCAACGGACATCCGGCATTCGATTTAATACGGACAATTCTGAGATTGCCTGCGATCCAATCCATATCAACAACAAAACCGCCACGGGTACACAATCCTTTTACTGAGCCGTTCGGCCAGGCGTTCGGCAAAGCCGGCAGCAGTTGCAATGCATCGGTCTGACTTTGAAGCAACATTTCAGCTACTCCTGCAACATAGCCAAGATTTCCATCCACCTGGAAGGGCGGATGAGCGCAAAGCAAATTCGAGTATACTCCTCCCCCTTCGCTGTAATCGGTATCGTGACCTTTTGCCAAATGCATAAAATTGCTCAAGATCGTATAGGCATGATTTCCATCCAGCAAGCGAGCCCAAAAGTTCATTTTCCAAGCCATGGACCAGCCGGTCGCTTTATCGCCACGGGCTGTCAGGCTTACACGGGCAGCTTCGGCCAGTTCCGGCGTATTTAACGGCGAAATCTGCCGCCCGGGATGAAGCGCAAACAAATGCGAAACGTGACGATGCTTATTATTCGGATCATCCACGTCTTTCTCCCACTCCTGCAATTGACCCCACCGACCGATTTTGGGTTTCAGAAGTCGATTGCGCATATCGGTAATCCTGGCACGATAATCAGCATCCACATTAAGTATCTCAGAAGCTTCGATGTAATTGGTAAACAAGTCGTAGATAATTTCCTGATCGTAAGTGACCCCCTCTTCAATAGGGCCTTGTTCCGGAGACCAGCCATCGGGCGAAACCAACGTGCCATCTTCACGCTCTTTCAGATGATCTTCCCAAAACCAGCATAATTCCTTTAACAACGGATAAGCTGTTTCTTTCAGGTAGAAGGAATCTCGAGTAAACGCATAATGTTCCCAAAAATGAAGCGCATACCAAGCACTGGCCGGTGGGTTCCAAGTATAGCTGGCTCCTCCGAAAATGTTGTTTTCGGTTTGATAAGTCCACCCACGTACGCCCGAATAATGCTCCGATGTTTGTTCCTTGCGAACATCTTTTGTGCTAACCACATAATCTAGAAACGGAACATGACATTCCGATAAATTTGCCGGTTCTGCCGGCCAATAATTCATCTCGACATTGATATTTGAGTGATAATCGCCTCTCCATGCCGGGTGGTTGCTATCGTTCCAAAGTCCTTGCAAATTTGCAGGAAGACCGCCTTCCCGGGAAGAACTGATCAGTAAATACCGGCCATATTGAAACATTAAAGCTTCCAAACCGGGATCTTGTGTTGGCTGATAAGTTTCAAGTCGTTTATCCATCGGCATCGATTGCTGGTACTGGTCGGTTTCACCTAAAGTCAGAGCAACCCGATCAAACAAGGCGGTATAATCGGTAATATGCCTTTTCTTTAACTCCTGATACGATTTTGTACCGGCTGCTGTCAGCTCCCGTTTAATCCGAAGCTGAGGATCTTCCCCTTTCCAGTTTTTACTGCGATCCTGGATAAAATCGGTAGCTGCATCCAGCAAAACCAACAACTCATCTGCTGATTCTACCTGCAATTGATCACCTTGATCACCAGAAACGATACCTACTTTACCGCCCTTCGTTTTAACCGTAATCTGCGCCGCATACTGCATCCCATTGTTCAATTTACCGGAAAAGTGCAGCGAGTTTCCTTCACCGATAATTTTTTCGCCGTGAGCATCATTTAATTTCAAGGTTGCTGAAATAGCACCACGTCCACTTGCTTTAAATTGCAGGGCAATGACCTGATCCGGATGGCTGCAAAAGTATTCGCGCGAATATTTAATTCCATCCAGGGTGAAAGCAGTTTGATGCAACGCCTGATTTAGATCAAGCTTCCGCTGATAATCCACAGGAACAGCGCTTTCTTCATTTGAAAATGTAATAAATAAGTCGCCAAAATCCTGATATTCACCAGTGTCTTTTTCATCTCCGGTCCAAAGACTATTTTCGTTAAATTGAATGTGTTCTTCATTGATTCCGCCGAATATCATACCACCAATCCGTCCGTTTCCAATAGGAAGTGCTTCTGTCATCCAATCGGCAGCTGGCTTGGCGTATTTTAAAACTCCGGTCGGCTCTTTTTCTTTACTGCTCGCCTGCGCATTTCCCGAAACGGAAAACATCATCACCAATCCGGCAAACAGAAAAATCATAACATTATTTTTAATCTTCATTTTTGTACATGAGTTATTTGTAGTCAGAATCTCATTTTTGAAAATCTAATTTGAAGGCATCATTCCCCATTTTTTGTTGGGTTTGTTCCCCATTACAAACTCTAGTTTTCCACCGCCAATTATTTCCTGATGAGTGATGTAGGGTCGATCCAGTTTTTTACCATTTAGTATCGCCGACTGAATGTAAATATTTTCAGGCGATTGGTTTTTACAGATAACTGCAAAAGTCTTATTTCCTGAAAGATGTATTAGTGCACTCTCCAAAACAGGAGATCCGATCATGTAAATACCACTGGATGGATTTACAGGATAAAAACCCATCGCGCTAAATACATACCAGGAAGACATCTGCCCGCAATCTTCATTTCCGGCATAACCGCTCGATGTTGTATTATAAAGATCGCTCATTACTTCAGCTACATATTTTTGTGTTTTCCATGCCTGTCCCACATAATCGTACAGGTAGGCTGCATGGTGACTTGGTTCATTTCCATGCGCATATTGTCCAATAAATCCGCTGGCATTGCCATTCACCTCATTGGGCGCATCGGCTAGCGAAAAAAAGGTATCAAGCTTTTGAGCAAACTTTTCCTCGCCTCCGACTAAACTAACCAAATCCGAAATATCCTGAGGAACATACCAAAAGTACTGCCAGGCATTTCCTTCGGTAAACGGATTACCTCCGTTGGCGCCATATTTTAACGGGTCGAACGGATCAATCCAATTTCCATCGCTATTTTTGGCCCGGAAAAATCCGATTTCTGGATCATACAAATTTCTGTAGTAGTGAGAGCGCTTCATGAAATAATCGTAGTCGTCTGTTTTGCCCAATTTCGTTGCCAACTGAGCAACACACCAATCATCGTAAGCCATTTCCAGTGTTATAGAAACCGATTGTGTCTGAATATTTTCGGGCATATAGCCGTATTTATCCCAAACTTCGAATGGTGAGTTTGTATGAGAAACTGTCGATGATTGCTTTACCGCATTATAAACTCTTTCCAAATCCATACCGGCCAAGCCTTTTAAAGCAGCATCAACTAATACAGGAATCGCATGATTCCCGATCATACAATAGTTCTCCTGGTTCCAGAACTGCCAAATGGGCAAATAGCCATAACTTTCACTTTGTCTGACCAGGCTGCCAACAAAGCCCTTTGTGCGTTCAGTTTGAATTAGTGTATAAAGCGGATGTGTTGCCCGGTAAGTATCCCATAATGAAAAGGTAGAATATTGCACACCGTCATCAGCATGTTGAGTCGAGTAATCACTTGCCATATAATCACCATTTACGTCGGCAATATTGTTTGGCTGAGTAAATGCATGGTACATTGCGGTATAGAAAATCTCCTTTTGTTTCTCTGTTCCTTCGATGGCTATTTTCCCCAGTTCATTTTCCCATTTTTGATCCGCCTCTGCAACAACCTGATCGAAGTCCCAACCGGCGATTTCAGCATTAAGGTTTGCCTGCGCATTTTGTACTGAAACAGATGATAATCCAACTTTCACCAACAATGGTCTTTCATCGTTTGTGTCGAAATCTAAAATG